>URXI01000125.1 GCA_900551775.1 uncultured Eubacterium sp.
GGCTCCGCCTGTGAGGCAGGCGAAGTGTACCGGGCGGTTGCAGGCGGCAAAAGCCCGGAAGAAATCGAAGAAATCGCCTCTTTTTACGACTATTTAGAAATTCAGCCCTTGATCAATAACCAGTTTATGATCGATAACGGCATGGTATCGGGAAAAGAGGAACTGAAGGAGCACAACAGGCAGATCGTGGCGCTGGCGGACAAGCTGGGAAAACCAGTCGTCGCGACTACCGATGCCCATTACGATGAGCCGGAATCCGCGATTTACCGAAATATTTTGATGGCAGGCATGGGCTTTAAGGATGCCGAAAACGGACAGGGACTCTATATGCGGACTACTGACGAGATGATAGAAGAATTCAGTTATCTGGGAGAAGAGATTGCCCGCAGAGTCGTCATTGAAAACACCAATTTGATTGCGGATATGATCGACGAGGGAATTCTGCCGGTACCAAAGGGCAAGTTCCCGCCTAAGATCCAAGGTGCGGAAGAAACCCTGCGCACGACCTGTATGGAAAAAGCCTACAGCATCTATGGGGACCCGCTGCCTGATCGGATTGGGGAGCGGCTTGAGAAAGAACTCAGTTCCATCATCGACAACGGCTATGCAGTCATGTATGTTTCGGCGCAGATGCTGGTGCACAAATCCATGGAAGACGGTTATCTGGTAGGCTCCCGTGGTTCCGTAGGATCTTCCTTTGCAGCGACCATGGCAGGCATTACGGAAGTAAATCCGCTGGAACCCCACTATATCTGTCCAAACTGCAAAAAACTCATATGGGGAGACATGGAACTCTACGACTGCGGAATCGACATGCCCGAAAAGGAATGCCCTGATTGCGGCACGATGATGCACAGGGACGGCTACACCATTCCTTTCGCCACTTTTTTAGGATTTAACGGCGACAAGGAGCCTGATATCGACCTGAATTTTGCGGGCGAATACCAGGCTACGGCACATAAATATGTGGGTGAGATTTTTGGCGAGAAGAACGTATTCAAGGCGGGTACGGTAGGTACTGTGGCGGATAAGACCGCCTATGGTTATGTCATGAAGTTCGCAGACGAGTTCAACCGGCCCATCAATAAGTTTGAGGCTGACAGGCTGACCCAGGGCTGTACGGGCGTCAAGAGGACGACGGGACAGCATCCTGGAGGCATCATCATCGTGCCAGACGACCATGAAATTTACGAGTTCTGCCCGGTGCAGCATCCGGCCAACGACGTGAAGAGCGATATCATCACCACCCACTTCGACTACCACAAGATCGACGAAAACCTGCTGAAGCTGGATATCCTGGGACATAACATCCCGTCCATGATCAGACAGCTGCAGGATATGACGGGCATCGACCCCATGAAAGCCGACCTGACGGACAGGAAGGTGCTTTCGATTTTTAACGGAATAGAAGCTCTGGATATCAAAGATCCGGATTATAAATTTACCCATGGCTCATACGCCATCCCGGAATTCGGTACGGGCTTTGTAAGGCAGATGCTGGACGATACCAAACCGGATAAGTTTGCGGATCTGGTCCGTATATCTGGATTCTCTCACGGCACGGACGTCTGGCTGAACAACGCCCAGGATTATATTCGAAGCGGTGTGGCTACCATGAGAGAAGTGATCTCAACACGAGACGACATCATGAACTATCTGATCCTGAAGGGGATTGAAAACAAGACGTCATTCCAGATCATGGAGGATGTGCGTAAGAACAGGCCGCTGAAGGAGGAGCAGCTTGCCGTCATGAAGGAACACGGGGTTCCCGACTGGTATATCGATTCCTGCATCAAAATTCAATACATGTTCCCTCGTGCCCACGCTGTTGCCTATGTCATGATGTCTTTCCGTATGGCCTGGTACAAAGTATACTATCCCGTAGAATTCTACGCGACGTATTTCACCAGTACCGTTGCGAACTTTGATGCAGAGACCATACTCAAAGGACCGCAAGCCTGTCTGGACCGCATCGAGATGATTAATGCCATGGGCAACAATGCCACAGCCAAGGAACAGGGTGATATATTGATTCTGGAAGTGGCTTATGAGATGTACTCCAGAGGTTACGAATTTGCACCGGCGCAGTTAGGCAAATCACAGGCCGTCAAGTTCTGGTCTGACGAGGGCAAAGTGCTGCTGCCTTTCGTCGCTCTGGAAGGCGTAGGGGATACGGCGGCAAAAGCTTTCGCAGACGCTTATGATGAAAAGCCTTTTGGCACCATTGAAGAAGCCGTGACACGTTCGAAATTGAACAAAACAGCTACAGAGGCCCTGCGCGCCCACGGCGTCTTTGAAGGCCTGCCGGAAACTGACCAGTTATCGTTGTTTTAGTTGAAATTGATAGGGAGGAATGCACTTTGCTAATCGGAATAATATTTTTATTGATCGGCGCTGTTTTTGCGGTGACCGGATATATGATCAGGGTAAAGAAGCGCTATGACATGGTTCAAAACCTTACGGATAGAAAGCGTAAAGAGATGGACGAAGAGGCTTATGCTAACCGGATCGGTAAACGGGATATGCTGGCAGGCGCAGCCTTTATCCTATCGGGGATTTTCATCCTGATCGGGGAATCAGGAATCATCAAATAGTTGCAACTGACATAAGAACGACGACAAAAACTCTGCAGAAATGCAGAGTTTTTTAAGTATGCCTGACTAGTATATCAGAGTATTTGATATAGGTATTTTACATTTATTGCTGTGGATTCTATAATATCTGTAGGAGTTGAGGTGAACATGAAAAAAATGAAAAAAATATTGTTGGTTCTGTCATCTGCAGCGGGCGCAGTTTTGATGATTGTCGTCCTATTCTTAGTATTTTGGCCTTCCTTTGGTAAAAGCCCGTCAGAGAGGCAGCAACGTGATTACGCGCAGAGGACAGACGCATTTTATGACGACGTCTTTCATACGCCAGAAGATTTTCGGCTCATCGTTGAAGCAAAAGAGGAGAGGGAGAAGGATGATGTGCAGTTGAAGCCAGAAGGTACGATCCCAGTCAAGAAAATAAAAGAACTGCCGCAGGCGGACAAGGACGATTTGATGATTACCTGGTTTGGTCATTCTACCTCCCTGCTTCAGATTCAAGGCATGACGGTGCTGATCGATCCTGTATTGGGCGAATATGCTTCTCCAGTGGGATTTATGGGATCTAAACGAATGGCAGAGGTACCAATGGAAGCTGAAGCGCTGCCGGAAATCGACGTGCTTTTGATTTCTCATGACCACTACGATCATCTGGACGATAGAACGATTAAGAAAATTGATGGCAAAGTGAAAACCTACTGCGTTCCTCTCGGCGTAGAGAATCACTTGATTCGATGGGGCGTAGATCCCGATAAAATCCGTGTCATGGCATGGTGGGATGAAATCAGAATAGATGGACTCAGGATTGCTTCCACCCCAGGTCAGCATTATTCAGGCCGTCTGCCTTGGAAGCGTAACAACACGTTGTGGTGCGGATACGTATTAAAAAATGAAGCGCATAACGTGTACTATACGGGAGACACAGGATATGGAGAATTCTTTCAAGAAATCAGAAAACGATATGGAAGCCCGGATCTGGTGATTTCCGAAGACGGACAGTATGATCCAAAATGGCCGGATTGTCATATGTCTCCACAGGAAGTCGTACAGGCTGCAGAAGACCTGGGAACAGATTGGGTAATTCCTGTCCACTGGGCAGGCTTTGCTTTGGCAGAACACGCTTGGAATGATCCGGCGGAACAGCTCACCATGTGGATAGAAAAATCACAGGTTTCAGCAGCGACGCCAAAGATCGGAGAAACGGTTAATTTTACAGAAATTGAACACTACCAGGAAAAATGGTGGCGAGAAGTAGAGTAATGAAATTGAGAAGGAGAGAAAAAGACGATGGACAAGGAAATGTTAAAGGGGAAAGTTGCAATCATCACAGGTGCAAGTTACGGAATGGGACAGACCATGGCGGAGCTATTTGCCGAAGAAGGCGCATCGGTGGTTCTGACTGCCCGCGGCAGTGCGCAACTGGATGAGGTGGTAAGAGGCATCCGCGACAAAGGTGGAAAGGCAATTGGCGTAACTGCCGATGTATGTTCGTCAGAAGATACGGAGAAAGTCTTTGTTAAGGCGCTGGAAGAATTCGGCGATGTGGATATTCTCATCAACAACGCGGGAATCGGTGAACAGAAGATAATCGACGAAACCGATGACGACTGGATGCTTCATGTGATGAACACCAATCTGGGCGGGCCTATGCGTTATATTCGAGAAGCGCTGAAGATCTTTATGCCGAAGAACGACGGCGTGATCATCAATATCTCTTCTGTCAACGGGACTCGTCCCTTCTGCGGCGCGACCTATACTTCGACAAAGGGGGCGCTGAACACGTTGACAAAGAATGTGGCGATGCGGTTGATCGAAACCAACATTCGCTGCAATGCCGTGGCACCAGGCGCTACGGTGACGCCGGCGCATCTTGCTAACAGGAAAGGGGAACAGCCAGGCGGCGCAAAGATGCTTGCCCACAGTGGACACTTCGTCTATTTTCCTGGTCCAGAATGCGATCCTCTCGATCAGGCCTATGCATGTCTCTATCTTGCCAGCAAAATGGGACGGCATGTAAAGGGGCAGGTGCTGCAGGTCTGCAACGGCGCATTTTTATAGAGAAAAGAGTAAAACGATTATCCATGTTCATATTCCACCTAGTGCTGAAGTGCATAGTTTCAAGAAAGTCA
This sequence comes from uncultured Eubacterium sp., assembly GCA_900551775.1. Classification (GTDB taxonomy): domain Bacteria; phylum Bacillota; class Clostridia; order Peptostreptococcales; family Anaerovoracaceae; genus Senimuribacter. The sequence continues at coordinate 4,718 of URXI01000125.1, forward strand.
TCTATGATCGAATGGACGACGCTGATGTGAAGGTAACCGCTACAGCGTAAATTGCCCAGATGTATATTCGCAAACAAGATATTTTTACTGAGAGAAAAGTGTATCCATATGTGAAAATAGAAGATTTACGCCTGGATTTATTACCAAAGCTTCGAATAATGGCAGCAAATAATAAAAGCGTGCAAGAACATCCATGGAGAAGTATGTCTGATGAAGAACTTTTGAAGAGTTCTCGACTTTATGGAACCGATCGAGTTACAGGGAAGCAAGGATATAATTTAGCAGCAATTATGCTTTTAGGTAAAGATGATGTGATTTTAGATGTAGCTCCTGCATATTTAACAGATGCGCTGCTTCGTAGAGTCAATACTGACCGTTATGATGATAGAGAAATCATTCAGACTAATTTGATTGAAAGCTATGGGCGTTTGATGGAGTTTGGACGTAAGCACTTGTTAGAATGGTAAGATTACACCAAAGAATATGGAGCCAAATCCCAAAAATCCAATTGTTGCGTCGTTCTTTCGGGATAACTGAGTGCAGAATTATGACGTTAATAGAAGTAGAGCCGGCGCTTTCTCAAAAGCAAATTGCGGCGAGAATAGAAGTAAATGTAAATACTGTAAAGTATTATATACGAAAAATGCAAAAACAGGGTCAAATTAGACGTGTGGGTTCACCAAGAAAAGGGCATTGGATTGTCAAATAGAACTCTATTTGCTTAGATGATAAAAAATGAGGATATCATGCAAGGGCTGTCCCGTAGTGTGATATCCTATTTCTATTATAGATTCAATTGTTTTTTCAAAGCATCCTCTTTTAGCGCAGACGAAAGAAATTTCTTTACTGGTGCATAACAAGCGTGTACAATATAAGTCATAGAGGAGAACATTATCATGACGAAAATTTTGATTGCAGAGGACGACAGACAACTGAACGAGGGCATCAAGCTGAGTCTGCGCGAAGAGGGAAGAGACTTTCTGCAGAGTTACACCCTGGCAGAAGCGAGAGTGGCTATGGAACGAGAAAAACCTGATCTGGTCATCCTGGACATCAACTTTCCCGACGGAAGCGGACTGGATCTCCTTCGGGAAGCAAAAGCCGCCGGGCGGCGCGCCAAGGTGATTTTACTGACGGCGAATAACATGGAATCGGACATCGTCACAGGGCTGGAATCTGGTGCCGATGACTATATCACCAAACCCTTCAGCCTCATGGTGCTCAGAGCAAGAGTCGGCGTACAATTGCGGAAGGACGAAAAGCAAGCCGTTGTGCAGGGAAACTTCCTCTTCGACTTTGACAGGATGGTTTTCCAGGTCTGCGGTGAGCCTGTAGAACTGAGCAAGACGGAGCAAAAGCTCTTGCGCATTTTGGTGGAGAACAAAGGGAAAACCGTGACCCGTGAGCTTTTGATTGACCGCGTGTGGGACGGAGATAGTGAATATGTGGACGGACACGCCTTGACTGTCACCATTAAAAGGCTCCGCGACAAATTGGGGGAAGATGCAGCAGATCCCCAGCACATCAAAACCGTCTATGGCATCGGCTACAGTTTTCAATAGTTAGAGGAGGAAGCCGCAAAAACCCCGAAGCAACCGCCGAAGTGATAGACCGGAACAATGAAAAGAGAAATTTATCCGAAGTTCCTATATGTAATATGCGTTCTGCTAATTGCAGGGCTTGCCATCACTTTGTGGGCGAAATATAAAACTTATCGAATGTTTGCCCTGCCATTCTGCTATCATGTAATCTTTGACGGCGTTGTTTTTTTGGTACCCTGCATCATGCTGTTCGTAATCGGGAAGGTACTGGAAAGAAGGCAGAGATGAGCGTGCTGCAAATTCTGCTGCTGCTTGTCATCGCAGCGCTTTTTGTTTCTATCTTATACCAAAGGCGCAGCCAGAAACGACTGCTTCAGCGGCTGAGAAAGATGCTGGAGGATGCGGGTAACGGATACTTTCAGCCGGAGCTGATTGACGAGAGCATGCTCTCTTCCATAGAGAATTCGATGAAACGATTTCTCACTGCCAGCATCCTCAGTGAAGAGAACCTGCAGGAACAAAACGGGAGGATTCAGACTTTGATCTCCGATATCTCCCATCAGACCGTCACGCCCCTTTCCAACATCATGATCTACAGCCAGCTGCTGGAAGAGGAGATGACGGGGAGCCCGCAGGAAGAAAAAGTGCGGGCCATTCGCAAACAGGCGGAGAAGCTGGACTTTCTGCTCAAGTCCCTGGTCAAGACATCGAGGCTGGAAACGGGCATCATCAAAACCCAGCCTGCGGAATGCGACTTGCAGGAATTGATGGGGTCTGTCTGCACCCAGGGCAGACAGAAAGCGGAGGAAAAAGAAATCGACTTAATCTTCCGGCAGGATGAGAACATCCGGCTCGCCCTCTGTGACCCCAAGTGGACCAGAGAAGCCTGCTTTAATATTTTGGACAACGCTGTCAAATATACAGAGCGGGGCGGCAGGATCGAAGTCTCCATCGAAAGCTATCCACTCTTTGCCCGCATCGATATCAGGGATAACGGCATGGGCATGGAGGAAGAGGAAATTCCGAAAATCTTCGGCAGATTCTATCGCGGCAGCCGGGCAGCAGAAAAAGACGGCGTGGGGTTGGGACTGTATTTGGCTCGCGAGATCATAGAATCCGAAGGCGGATACATCAAAGTGACTTCCAGGCCGGGTCAGGGTTCCTGCTTTTCCGTTTTTCTTCCGGAGCTGAAGTAAATATATCAGAAGTGTAATAATTGAGAGACCAGCCTGTTACTTTTGTTCGGTATAGTCTGTATTGTAGAAGAGCAATACAGACTATTTTAATATGACGAGGAGGACAAAAGAACATGCTGCAGGAGAAAAGCAGGGGCTTTCTTACGGGAAGCACATTAAAATGGATCGCCATTACGGCGATGTTTATCAATCACTTCGGGGACATTGTGCTGGAAGGGGTCATCATGAATGCCCCTTATTCCGCTTTTACCGATGGACAGTTTCAAATCATCAGTCATTGTTACGAAACTTTTCACGCGATCGGTCGGATTTCCATGCCGATTTTCTGTTTCCTGATTGTGGAAGGCTTCGTCTATACCAGGGATGTCAGGCGCTATCTGACAAGGCTTGCTTTGTTCGCGCTGATCTCAGAGATCCCTTACGATCTGGCCTTTGGAACTTCAGCTTTTGACCCGGCACAGCAAAATGTCTTTTTTACTTTGACTGCAGGCCTTTTGGTTATGATTGTGATGGACCGTTATCAGAAGCAAAAACTCATGATGATTGCGGCGCCCATTGTCATGGCAGCAGCCACATATTATTTAAAATTTGACGGAAGCTATTACGGTGTGCTCATGATGGCGCTGTTCTACCTGCTGCGAGAGAAGCGGCTGGGCAGATGTGTGGCTGTCTTTGCCCTCCAGATCGCCATCTTGCTGGTGTTTCACGAGAGCTTCGACCTCAATCAGGTTCTGGCTGCGCTGCCGCTCCTTGCAATCTATTTCTATAACGGCAGGCGAGGAATGAAACTGAAATATTTTTTCTATTTATTTTATCCATGTCATCTGCTGGCGCTTGCACTGGTAACCAGGCTGGCAGTGATACCGGCATTCATGTAAGGGAGGTTTTCGGATGATTATTTTGCAGGCAAAGGATTTAAGAAAAATCTACGGAAGCGGGGATACGGAAGTACGCGCCCTCGATGGAGTCAGCTTATCAGTAGAAAAGGGAGAGTTCCTTGCCGTAGTGGGAACCAGCGGCAGTGGGAAATCCACGCTGCTCCACATGCTGGGCGGTCTGGACAAACCGACGTCGGGATCTGTAACGGTAGACGGCAATGAATTATCCAAGATGACGAATGATGAATTGACTATTTTTCGCCGCCGAAATATCGGCTTTGTCTTTCAAAGCTATAACCTGGTTCCCATGATGAACGTAGAAGAAAATATTTTGCTGCCTGTAGGACTTGACGGCAAAGAGGCGGATACTGCATATACTGATGAAATCATCAGCATTCTGGGGCTATCCGATAAGCTTCAAAGGCTTCCGAACAAGCTTTCGGGCGGACAGCAGCAGAGAGTGGCCATTGCCAGAGCCTTGGCAAGCAAACCGACGATCATCCTGGCGGATGAGCCGACAGGAAATCTGGACAGCAAGACCAGCCAGGACGTGCTGGGCCTTCTAAAGGTGACGAGCCAGCGGTTTCATCAGACCATGGTCATCATTACCCATAATGAGGAGATTGCCCAGATGGCTGACCGCATCGTGCGCATCGAAGATGGCAGGATCGTAAGCGGAGGTGGCGGTCGTGATTAAGGTCGATAGCAAAAAGACGATTCACAGCGTCGCAAAACGTTTTATGCAGGTGAATCGCAGCAGAAATATGATCGCCATCATCGCGATCATCATGACCACCGTCATGTTCACTTCCCTCTTTTCGGCTTTGCTGTCTATGATGAAATCCACGCAGCAACAGGAAATACGCATGAATGCCAATTCGAGCCATATTACGATTGAGAATCTGACCTATGAGAAATTCGCCGAAGCCTCGAAATTTGAAGAAATCAAAGACTCTGGCTACAGTATCATGGTGGGAGCGGTTACCAATGGGGAACTGGTCGATTCTGCTACGGATATGAAGTACGCGGACGAGAAGGGAGCGGAGGCGGTGCTTTCAAATCCTGTCCAGGGCAGGCTGCCGGAAGCATATGACGAGGTCGCGCTCAGCACCATCACCCTGGATCTTCTGGGGCTGCCGCGAGAGGTGGGCACGAAAGTCAGATTACAGTATCGCATCGGCAGCAGAGCAGAGACACAGGAGTTTGTCCTCAGCGGATACTGGAAAGGGGACCCCCTCTCTTCCATACAGAACGTATGGGTATCCAAAGCGTTTTGTGAGGATAAGGTCGCGAGGGCGGATCTCGCTTCCGTAGAAAGGGGAAAAACAGAAGGTGCTTACGCCTTGTATATCTGGTGCAACAATGCCTTCCACCTGGACGAGGTCGTGGAGGAAATGGCGCAAAAGTACCAGTTCAGCGAGAGCTACAGCAGGATTTCCTACAATTCTGCCTATGACATCTTTGCAGAGGATACCTTTCCCCTAGATACCGTGATCGCCATGATACTGATCATCTTTGTCTCGGGCTATCTGATCATCTATAACGTATTTCGCATCTCTGTCAACAGCGATATCAGAACTTACGGACTTTTAAAGAATATCGGTACTACAGGCAGACAACTGAAATCTATCGTCCGCAGACAGGCAATGACCCTTTCGGCCATCGGCATCCCATTGGGGCTGCTGATCGGGTACTTTATCGGTCTCGGTATGACGCCTTATCTCCTTTCGGACAATTCCGTCATGGGAGTGATTCCGGTGCGGTCGTCTGTCAATCCGTTGATCTTTATCATTGCGGCGTTCTTCGCAGTTTTGACGATCTACATCGGCTGTCAGATGCCGGCTCGTGTCGTCGCAAAGATTTCGCCCGTGGATGCGGTGCGGATGAACCTGGAAGAGGAGAATAGAAAATCGAGAAAAAAGACTGGCAAAACGACGCCGCTGTTTATGGCCATCAGCAATATGAGACGTTCATGGAAAAGAGCCGTGCTAGTGGTCATATCGCTGGCTTTGCCTATGACGCTTCTCAATGCATCTTATTCCATTACCAAAAGCTTCGACTATGATCAGTTCCTGAGCATCTATTCCTCTTACGATTTTGACGTGTCGGGAATCACTCACAGTGCATATTCCTCCAATATGAACGCGGTGACGCCGGAATTTGTCGAGGAGGTTTCGACGCAGGAAGATACAGAGAAGGTGGCTCTGATCTATAACGAGGACATCAGTTATCCCCTGGACGACAAAGGCTATGAGAACCTTACGAAAATTATAGAGCAGGCTGAGAAAGAAAAATATATCAAAGGCTATGATTTGCAAAAAGAGAGAAAGTACCTGGAGGGCCGGAACGCCTCTGCCCACGTCATGGGTGTGAACAGAGAGGCATACGAGAAAATGATGTTCACGGGAGAGAAACCGTCCTACGAGGAATTTGCAGGCGGCGGCTACGTCATCGTCGGCGACCTGGTTCAGGGCTTTGGAACTTTCTACGATCCGGGAGATCGGGTGACATTGGAGCTGAAAAACGACAGGGAATATACAGTGCTTGCCATTGGGTGGATGCCATATGATCTGTCTTACCGATTTGGCACGATAGAAACGATCTTTGACTGCTCATTTTACCTGCCAGTGTCAGAATACAAGGTCCTGGGCGGTAACGAAAATGCCATGATGGCAGGCATCGATGTGAAAGAAGGACGGGAGGAAGCCTTTGACCAGTGGCT
>URXI01000126.1 GCA_900551775.1 uncultured Eubacterium sp.
GTCGCCACCTCGTTACCGTACTCTTCGATGACTCTCTTTGCTCTTTCTACAAACTGGGCGTTGCTTTCAGCCAGCACGCCTTTGGAATACATGACATTGTCCTCCATGCCCACGCGCACGTTTCCGCCAAGAGCGACTGCCGCATAGAGCATCTCCATGGCGCTGTGTCCTACACCAAAGCAGGACCATGTGGAGCCAGGACAGAGCTGATCCATGGTTTCCTTCATGAATACCAGGTTCTTTGTGGAGCCGGGGATTCCGTTGGCACAGCCCATGCAGAACTGGAAGTGGAGCGGCGCTTTGAGGACGCCCTTCTTCAGATAGTACGCGGCGTTGGCGATCATGCCCGGGTCAAAAGCTTCGATTTCCGGTTTTGTGCCTGTCTCCTGGAACAACAGTCCGCAGTCTGTCAGGAACTTCGGTGAATTGAGGAACAGTCCGCTGTGCATCCAGTTCATGGAACCGCAGTCAAAGGAAGCCATTTCCGGTTTCAGTTCTTTGACGTGGGCAACTCTCGTCTCGTCGGTGGCGTTGAGGTCGCCTGACGTGGTCAGATTCAGGATGATGTCGCATTCAGGATATTTACTATGTATCAATTCTACTGTTTCACGGAACTTGTTATGATCCATGGTGCCGTTTCCCTCATCGTCTCTCATGTGAAGATGCGCAATGGCAGCACCTGCCTTCCAGCATGCATAAACGTCGTCTGCGATTTCCGCCGGTGTCATCGGCACATTTGGATTGTTCTCCTTCTTCGGCCATGCCCCTGTTACGGCCGCAGTGATAATTGTCTTTTTCTTTGCCATTTTCTTTTCCCTCCATTTTGTTCGTATATATCAAAATTACATTTCTTTCAACACCACCATATAAAGCAAGGGCTGTGCCAAATTTTCAGATAACTTTCAGGTAACTGTGGGAAGGATGGCTGAATTGCAGGGGAAAGGGAATTTGCAGAGATCGGCTGGCGGCGTTTTGCGCCAGGGTTTTTGTGATTTGGGTTGCTTTTTGTGGTGAAATATGGCACCATTATAGTAAGAATGCTGAATTATTTCACCGATTTTCGGGGATTCGGAGAGCAAAGGCAATCTGCCATTGTTAGAGCGAAGCGAGCTACGTCAAATTTAACTTTTTTTGACCGTTTTCGAGAATTTGAGTATAAATTCTTTTCCAAATCCCAGTTTTTTTTGACCAAAATGACCTAGAAGCAGGGTGAAAACCAGGTTTTTTGTACATTATTTTACTAATTAACTACTTTATTCCAAATAAATTATACTCATTTTGTCAAAAACCCCTCCAAAAAGTTAATTTTGCATCGTATGTTAAGAGAAAGGGAATGCGTAATGAAAGAAATAGATTTTAAAAAGATCTGCGATCATTTGATCGACGCCATCTATGTCACTGACGGCGAGGGAAATACCATTTACGTCAACGACGCCTATCTGCGGCTGGGCGACCTGCGGCGGGAAGAGATCATGAACATGAACGTGTTCAATCCAGATCAGACAAAGCAGGTCTACACTGGCGGCGTCCTGCCCGACGTGCTGAAAAGCGGCAGACGCTGTGAGAAGGTCGGAACCCTGAAACGAACCAATACCAAAGTCCACATCACTGGGATTCCCATCTTTGATGAGAATGGAAAGATTCAATATGCGGTTGCTACGGAAAAGGATGTAGCCAGGCTGGAGGAACTGAAGGATCACCTGGCAGAATTGAGGAAGGAAAACTCCCAGGGTGCTGCGGAACTTGCCTACCTGCGCGACCGGCAGATTTACGATATCGACGTGGTCATGGAGAGCGCCTGTATGCAGGAAGCCTTTGCCATCGCCCGATCTGTGGCAAAGACCGACGTCACGGTTTTGATCACCGGGGAAAGCGGTACGGGCAAAGAGATCATCGCCGACGCCATCTACATGGCAAGCGAGCGGAACGGGAAGCCCTTCATCAAGCTGAACTGCTCCGCCATTCCCGCAAACCTGCTGGAATCCGAGCTTTTCGGTTATGAGGAGGGAGCTTTCACCGGTGCCCGCAAAGGCGGCAAAGCCGGTCTCTTTGAAATCGCCAGCGGCGGCGTGGTGCTGTTGGACGAGGTAGCCGACATGCCTATGGACCTGCAGGTGAAGCTGCTGCGCGTCCTTCAGAGCCACGAAGTAACCCGTGTAGGCGGCAAGGACCCGATCCCTCTGGATATCCGCCTCATCGCCTCCACCAACAAGGATCTGAAGTCCGGCATTGAGAGAGGTACTTTCCGAGAGGATCTTTATTATCGTCTCAACGTGGTTCCCATCGACCTGAAGCCGCTGAAGGAGCGGCAGGCTGACATCGAACCCCTTGTGGAGACTTTTCTGAAAAAGTACAATACCCGCTACAACAAGAACATCATCATGACTCGTCTTGCTATGGCAATGATGTTGGAATACGGCTGGCCAGGCAACATCCGCGAACTCAAAAACGTAGTGGAGCGAATGGTGGTGATTAATTTCACCGGCGTTATCGACGGCGACGTGGTCGGCCGCGTGCTGGGTCTTCCTGCTGCAAAGGTGCAGTCCACAAATTCCCGCTACGGCACCCTGAAAGCCGCTACGGAAAGCCTGGAGCGGCAGATGATCGAGAGCGCCCTTGCGCGCTGCGGTTCAAAGCGCAAGGCAGCAAAGGCGCTGGGCGTGGATCACTCCACCCTGGTGAAAAAATGCCAGAGATTGGGGATATAAGGTAAAAGAAAAGCAGCTAAAATCCTTCAAGGGATATTGGCTGCTTCTTTGTTTCCTGCCTCACTTTTTCTGTCTCCTGGAAATCAGTCAACCAAACAGATTGACCATTCCTAGTCCAAGATTCACCAATGCAAGAACTTGTCCGCTCTTGGCGAGAAAATCTTTGTCATATCTGCGACCGATCAAAAGCGCTGCAAAGGCCAGTGCGATGGAAATGATTTCGGAATAACGAAATGTACCCATTGGAAAGCCGATGCCCAGCTGATAAAAAATGACCTCTCCTATGGACAAACCTCTATATACTGCTCCCCATAGAAAGGCCATGGCGTTAAAAAGCATCGACACCGTTCCCATTCCAATATCAGCTTTCGCATATCTGACGAAAAAGCAGCGTGCAATTTTCCTAATTCCATACCCAGCAAAGCATCCCAAGGTGTTAGCGATGACATCGTCCAAATCTCCTAATCTGCCAATGAATAAAACTTGTATCGTTTCAATGGAAATCGAAACGAGAAGGCCACAGACAAGCACGCGCCGCCAGTCATCCATCCTTTTGATTACCATAGGGAGCAAAATGCCCATTGGAACAAAGAGAACAAAATTCAAACAGACTTGTTGCCATGTCGTGTCGGCAAAGGGTATCAGATTGTAGGAAAAGCTGTTAGAACCCGCAATCCATAAACGCAGATCCAGAACTCCTGTAATCAATCCCACCGCCAGAATATAAGTCAAGAAGACTAACTCTTTGATGAAAAAGTGATTTTGTTTTAAGGTGCCCGTACCGCCCCTGATCATGCTCCCGATCAAAAGTGCTGCATAGATCGGCAATACATGAATCAGGCTTTCCCCGAGAAATGTCACTCCGTTAACAATGTTAGCCAATCTTATGCCTCCTAGTATAAAAAAACTTTGTTCAGCCGCCACAGAGGGCATCAAGCACTGAGCCAATAAACATCAAAGTGGTATAAGCAAGCCTAAATACAGGCAGACAGCGGGACGTGATAAAAATTACTATAGTATTTCATGTGCTATTCCAATCTTTTTAAAACTCTCATACTGCTTTTGTGTTAATTCCATTTCAAAATAGTTTTCATGAGAACAAGTCTTTAACCAGATCAGACCTGATTCACTTTTGAATCCGATATCCTCAAATTCATATTCATCCTCTAGTCGAATCGGATAAGTGAAAAAATATAGTTCAAACTCACTATAATCAATGCTATCCTTCTTAAAGAAACAAATATCCCATACTCCCGGCCATGTGAAAAAAGAGCTTAATTTATAATCTCTTTTAATAAGTCCATATGGCTTCAAGTCTTCTTCTAAGTGATCATAGCCGTCTTCATATTGACGGATATATTGGCGAGCAACATATTTCTCTTCTTTTACCTGATTGATGAAATATGTTTTGAGATCTGATCTATCTTTCATCTGGATTCTTTTCAGTTCCTTTTTCGAGACAGTTTCAGAAAACAAAATTTGTTTCGCATTTCTTTCTTCAATTTCTTCCAATTCTTTATCTATCAATTCAAGAATTCCGTATACTAAAAAGTTTTCCCATTCTAGAATTATAGCAGTATTACTATAAATCTCATTGAATTTCACCCCATCATAATCTTCAAACACAACATCCTCTTTAATGCAGAAGGCTCTGGATTCAATCATCCAAAGCCTTCGTTTTCATTTCCGTCTGACTTTTTTTAAACCTGACCCAACTATAAATCGAGTAAACTACACAGCATAGGTTTATTATCAAATATAGTGCTTTAGAAATAAGCTGGTCTTCTGTTTTAATCCAAAAGAAGACCAATACTAAAAGTCCCATTCCCACCGGAATCACATTACAGATAAACTGCTTTTTGTGATCTTTCTTTGGTCTCCGATCGGCACGCATTGCAAATGGCGCTATGACACTGAATCCATAAAAATAAATCATCCATGTAAATACTAACTCATCCTTCGCTAATTCATATTTGTAAAGAACTAGGCCAATGATACTTGTGAGCATGATGTTTATTGTAATCTTTAATAATATTTTCAATGAAATTCCCCTTATTCTAAAAATGGCTCATCAGCTGGACGGTAAGTGCTGTTGGCATATTCCTCTCTCCTTTTTTGTTTTCATCATTCTAAGTTCCCGATGGCCTCTATCGTGAATCAAAATTGCAGTTTAGTATTGTCTTTGATGGTGATTGAAAATTTCAGTTTTTCCTTAAACTCTTCTTTCTTCCCGTCTTTTGTGGTGCCGCTGCCATATAGAGTCACGATGACACCACCCCGTCCTGGCGGTCTAGATCATAGGAAAGCTTCAGATCCTTAGGGTATTTTTCTAGTTTTCCATTGTAAAAGGCGCTGATTCCGGTATTAAGCTCATCTATCTACTCTGCCAACTTCGGCGGCACGGCGAACCAATGACAGCGCGGCGTAAAACCAACTACAGGAAACTGTACACCCGTGGATGCCATAGACGTCAACTCTTTGTGCGGATGACAATAAATCCATGCAGAGATGGCGATAAACAAAGCCATCAGCACGCAAAGGATGTTAACTGCGATTCGGATTTTTTTCTTCATAGTTCTTGCTCCTTGCTTATTATAAAAAACGCCCCTTTTGTTTATGTCTTAGTTCCATTATATTTCATATAAAAGGGAAAGGCTACTTAAGAATTCTTAAGAAACTTTTCTATTTTTTCAACTATAAACCCTCCATACCAAGTTACGTCAGTATGGAGGGTTATGTAATCTACTCTTCTGTTTACCTATATTTCCAAAGAATTCGTTTAAAAAAATACGACTCATCTTCTTCGACGAAAACAACAGTGCGACTACTTTTTTTCAAGATTTTTTGAATCCCTTCCATTCCTTCGCAATGGGTCAAGGGAATCGTTGAAATATCCATCCAGCGGAAAAATGGATTCTTAAGCAATCTATCCATAGCATCTACCTCGTAATTTTCTTGTACTGCAGGTGAATTTGTAAAATAGTAAATACCTTCGTCCTCAGGCAGTGGGTAACTGTTAGATAAATATAATATTTTCCACATGGCAGGGATTTCACCCTGGTCATCCAATTTTGCCAATACGGTTTCACCAAATCCAGATATCCCTGTCAATTCTATCTTGTAAACCCTCGTATTCTCTGGCACGATCGTTGTTCTGAAAAACAGTGACTTCCGAAAGAGTTTTTTAATTAAGAGCCAGATATCCTCTACCTCATTTTCCAGACAAAACATCGTTTCAACTATACCTGCCTCCATGGACCCTTTGCCATAGAGAAAATCATAAAAATGCATAGTACAAAGTTGCAAAAGAATCCAGGGATGTTCTTTAAGAACCACTATTTCATTTTCTGAAATAGTGGTTTCTGATTGAATAAACAACGGGTGGGTATATTCATCTGACATCTCCACTTCATCTTCCGCGATATTAATTTGGATATCGGTCAAGGTCGTATATTTTTCCGCATCTTCTGCCATCTGTAACATAATAGGTTTTCTCCAATCCGTATACTAAAAAGTTTTCCCATTCTAGAATTATAGCAGTATTACTATAAATCTCATTGAATTTTACCCCATCATAATCTCCAAACACAACATCCTCCGCATTAGAATATAATGGTCCCGTGCTGTACTTCTTATTAACCTTCATCGTTGTCATCAACGGATTAAAAGGACCAAATCTGTCTTTTCTTACGTTCATTGTTCCTGTGACCTTTTTGATTTTGTCCTTGTTTGTGAGGGTTATTGACCACTGCCCTTCAAAATCGCGTGGTAAAGAATGCCAAAACACTCTGAATTTTGCCTTTCCTACAATTTTTGTAGCTCTTGTAAGAGTATCTTTTTCTACTAAGTCCACAGTAATTACTTGCTCATCGTCATCTGTAACAAATACTGCATTTTCTGGGATAAGTTCTACTATTTCCTTTGGATTACTATTTTGGTTTTTCTTACCGCCATCCTGCAAATCATCTGCAAAAACCGTTGCTGTGCACGTAAAACACATTACTACTACTACTAGAGTGCTAAAAATCTTTTTTAACGTTCTGTTCATTGAATTTCTCCTTTTGAATTCACCATTACATCAAACATAAAGTATAATATCAAATTATATAACATTTCTATCTTTTGAGTGATTAAACTTTACTTACCCAAGCAACTTCCTAATCCAGTCCCAAAAGCCTACCTGTCCCATTCTTTTCACCACCTTTCTTTCCATTCACAATATCTGGTTGATACAGCGAACTTTTTTCATATCCACATAATATTACAATATTCTCACTTTTTCAATCCTTCTGGTACCAACGGCGCTCCCATGGTACGAAATGCATCCGCTTCACAAAACTTCTACTACATATGTATGATGACCCTCGCTGCAAACTGGTTATCTTCTGTAGTGATTTCAAGGCTCCCATGGTTTCTTTCAGCCGCCCGCCTCACAATCTCAAGTCCAAATCCGTGGATCACCTGATTCTCTTTGCTGCTCTTCGAGATGTCTACGTCTTCACCCACGGCTAAAGGATTGATAACCTTCAGCATCAAAGTGTGGTCATCCTGATAGGTCTGCACCTTGACCTCGTGCAGATTTTTCTTCTCCACATATTCCAAGGCATTGTCGAGAAGGTTCATGATGATCAGGCAGAAGTCATAGTCACTGATGGCTAGCTTTTCCCTCAAATCACCTTTGTGCGTTATCGCAATATTCTTTGCTGCAGCCTTTGCAATCCGATCTGTCAAAATCCCGTTGAACAAAGTGTTCTCCGTGTATCCTGCGTCGATATAATTGCTAGTCAGGTCTTCGTTAAGCTCCTGCACATACTCCTCGATCTTGTCCGTTCTGCCTTGCTCCGCATAAAGCCCGATTATCTGGATGTGCTTGTTCAGGTCGTGGTGAATCTTTCTGATTTCCTTTTGATTCCGCTCAAACTCCTTGGCATAGGCGTACCTCTGGTTCGCCACCTCCAGCCTGTAGCTGTTGGTTCTCCTGGAGGAATCGACGACCATCAGCCAGATACAGAGCATGGCAATCACGATACTGCAGCACGCCATCAAAACAGCAGTCATGCTGTCCACATGGCCGTGATTTCTTGTCATCCAACCCAGCACGATCAAAAATAAATCTATGATGAAAGACATTAGAAACTTCGTCATATCGGAAATAAAAAATCGCTCCGTGTTTCTCCTTCTATAAGCAAACATCCCCAATACGACCAGCAGGCATAGGGTTTTCCCGCCCAGTCCATATTCCAGATCAAAGAAACCGTCCAGCACATTCTCTTTGACAAAAAAACGGAGAATGATTTCAAATGAGAGAGAAAACATGTCTGGAAGGGAGAAAATCAATAGAAAAGACAGCAGCTTTCCCCATATATTTTCTATCAGCAGCAGCCAGACTGCAGCAATCTGAAAGACGGTTCCAACTACCAATACATTCTCTTCCTGATGCAGCAAAATCATCACGATCACACCGAAAACATAGCAGGCAGTCAATGCCAATATCCGCTGCCTGTGAAATGTAATCTGATCCTTAAACAAAACATAAAACAGAAGGACAAATTGCAAGGTTCCCAGTAACTCGTTAGCTATATATACCATCGCTTACTCTCCAAATAACAGAGAGACTCTTTGATCGATAAATCGGTCATATTTTCTCTGTACTTCTGTCTTTAATCCCCTGGAAATCGGAATCAATGTGCCGTCCAGCAATCTAAAATCAGAAAAATTTCCCACTACAGCCTTTACACAGTTAAAATTCACGATATAGGATCGATGGCATTTTACGTAAATCTCATACTTCTGCATCTCTTTTGCAACGGCTTCCAAGCTGCCACGCACTTTTTTTACACTTCCATCAAAGAAATGCACCACCAGGTCATTGTGATTTGATTTGATATAAGCGATTTTGCTGGCTCCCTGCAGCAAGTCCATGCACCTGGCAATCAGCTCTTCCAAGCGGTCACTTGTCACCAATTCACTCTTTTTCACAAAGCCAATCACATTCTGTCCAAAAGCATCCTGCATATATTTGTCATGGGATGTGATACAGATGATATAAGTTTTGGAAAACCGGTTCTCCAAGATTCTTCTCACGTCTCCTCCGTAAAGCTGCTTCTCCCTGACAGGGCCCAGCTCCTCGTCCAGCAGTAGAATGTCAAGGTTCCTCTCGGAAGAGACGACTTCCTCGCCGGACGCGAACAGCACAAACTCCGCAGGAAAGCCCTGCTCCCTGCAAAGGCGTCGCGCTTCGTCCAATATTTTCTTTCTGAACGCTTCCTCATCGTCACAAATGCCGATTGTATATTGATTACTATTCATTCTGCTCCCTTTCACCCTCCTGCTCTACTCGCTGATACTTTTCATCGACATAAGAAAGGTCTTCTTTGAACACCTGAATATCCAACTCTGCTCCAGTCTGCCGCTTATATACTTTGATATATGTCATCACCATCAGTGCCATGGCAGCCGCGGATATGACCGGACCCAGGATCGTGCTGAACGGTACCTCAGGTGCAGCCAAAGTGATTACAGCGATCAGATTATTGATGCCGTGGCCCACCATGGAGTAGACCAGGCTCCCCGTCTTTTCAAAGAGCAGCGCATAGAACATGCCGATGATGAAGGTACATACGATAGACCAAGGGTTCAGGTGCATGACGGCAAAGACGGCAGAACTGATGATTGCCGCCGTCCAGAATCCATACCGCTCCCGTAGTCCGCCGAAAAGGGTTCCGCGGAAAAGCATTTCTTCTGCCAGAGGCGTTACGACCACCACCAATATGACGGCAAGAACGATGTTTCCGAACTGAAAGTATTCTCCGATCATCTGGTTGGCTTCTTCTGTATCGACAAAATCACCGATGATATCAGATAAGCCGTATTCAAAGGCGATCATGGCAAAGCTGTACACCAGCACCGCGATGAGGCTTTTTCCGCCAATCCCCGGTATCGGCCTCCACTTCAGCTTGATAACTTCATTGCAGCGTATCAAATATCTGCACAAGAAGAAAATAATCACAGTCTGGCCATTTAGGAGCCACAGTGCAACATTCATCGCTTGGGAAAGACCGCCGTCCATGTCCATCAGCGAAAATACCATCAGTATGCCAACGACAAGAGACAGTCCCAAATAAGCGGCGATGGGAATGCCCACCAAACCCTTCCAGCCGAGAGAACTGCTTCTATCCGGTTCCGCCAAAGCCTTTTCCGTTTTTTCAATTTTTTCAGGCTCTGTCTTCGGTTCTAATTCCTTTCTTTCCATCTTCCCCGCCTCCTCTTTATTCTAAATATATTATACCTAAGATACTAGCTAAAGACTACTTAAGAATTCTTAAGATTGCCTGTATCAACGCAGAAACGGCGCAAAGTATCGTTTTTCAGGTGCTCGGCGCCGTTTGCACGCATATCCGGGAGACATATTCACTGTTTTGCTCCGTATTTCATAGAAAAACAGAGGTGAAGAAGGCACTTTTGTTTAACATAGTTAAGAATCCGTTCACAATTCGCCTGATCTGGTCAATATAGTAATCATTTTCCACTTCAAATGGTTTCTGGCAACAAAAAAACGGCGCTACGGTGTCTAAAAACAGACGTTTGCGCCGTTTAGCACGATTCAGCCGGCTTTCGCAGTCAGCTCATCAGCTTTATTGCAGCTTTGCCATATACCGCAGCGTCCTGATCAGCTGGCAGGTATAGCTCATCTCGTTGTCGTACCAGGAGACGACTCTGACCTCGTAGATCTTTGTTCCGCATCTCTGGGCCAGGGTCTGGGTGGCGTCAAAGAGAGAACCGTAGGACATGCCGATGATGTCGCTGGACACCAGCTCCTCCTCGGAATAGCCGAAGGATTCATCCGCCGCCGCTTTCATGGCTGCGTTGAGACCCTCTACGCTGACGCTCTCGGTGTCGTCCTTGAGGGTGGCGTCCAAAATGGTGATGGAGCCCGAAGGCACTGGCACCCTCTGGGCGGAGCCGATCAGCTTGCCGTCAAGCTCAGGAATGACAAGGCCGATGGCCTTTGCCGCACCGGTACTGTTAGGCACGATGTTGATCGCGCCTGCGCGGGCACGCCTGAAATCCCCCTTCTTGTGAGGTCCGTCCAAAATCATCTGATCCCCGGTATAGGCGTGAATGGTGGTCATGAAGCCAGTTCGCAGTTCTCTATAGTTGTTCAGCGCCTTTGCCATCGGAGCCAGGCAGTTGGTGGTACAACTGGCGCCGGAAACAATCCGGTCGTCTGGGGTCAGCGTTTCGTGGTTGACGCCGTATACGATGGTCGGCAGGTCGCTTCCCGCCGGCG
>URXI01000127.1 GCA_900551775.1 uncultured Eubacterium sp.
TGCCCCGGGGGGCTGAGCCAGCTTGCCTATGACTGCCACAATCTCTTCGGCATGAAGGGCATCGGACCTGCAGGATACAAGGAATACGTCACAAGGGAGGAAACGGAAGCAGGCGTGTCCTACACGGTGACAGCAAAATTCAGGAAATACCACAACGTAAAGGAAAGCATCGACGACCACGGACAGCTGCTGTCTTCCGGGCATTACACCGCTTATACGAAAGGCTGCAAGACGGCGGATGAATGGGCGGTGGCAATCCATAAGGCAGGATATGCGACCGCCACGGATTACAGTACGAAACTGATCGAGCTGATGGGGACATACGGACTTTATCAGTTCAGTCTGGATGCTTACTCTGCAGGAGGGGACGGGATTGCAAAAGGGAAGCTGCTCTGGCCGACGGTGAAAAACAGTACAATCACCTCTTACTTCGGCTACAGGGATGCCCCTACTGCAGGAGCGAGTTCCTACCACGAAGGCATTGATATTGCAGCCTACAGCGGTGCGCCGGTGTATGCGGCAGATGGAGGGAAGGTCATCCAGGCAGGGGACGCAGGAGGTTCAGGAAACATGATAACCCTGGACCATGGAAAAGGCGTGCAGACTGCCTATATGCACCTTAAAAATGGTGGTATATTGGTCAGGGTTGGGCAGAAAGTGAGCCGTGGACAGAAGATAGGACTGATGGGCAGCACGGGCATATCGACCGGCGTCCACCTGGATTTCCGTATCATCATAAACGGAAAGAAGGTAGACCCATTGAAATATGTCAAAAAACCATAATTGGGAAGGAGGCGAAATTTTGGAAAGACAATTATACATATCAGCAGATGAAGAACTGAAAAGGGAGCTGCAGGAGAGGATCAGGAAGCAGAAGAAGTACCAGGTCATTTATACCGATGATATCCGCAGCGCAGACTTCGTGCTGATCGAAAGGCAGCCTGATGGCAGCATGAAGGATGCGCAGTTTGCGGACCTGGTCATCGCACGGGAAATCGGTATGAAGGTGACCTATATCAAAGGAGCCGCACTTGAGAGCGCATTGAAAGAAAAACAGATGAAAGATACACGCCGCCGGCTGGACATGGAGATGGAATGATGAAGATGAATGACTTAATGAATGAGCAGATTATCAAGGAGAAGAATGCGAAGATCAAGAAGCAGGGGAACCGGCTGCTGATCGGAGCCTTCCTCCTTTTCGTTGCCGGCTATTGCTTTTTCTTCACGTCAAAGATATGGATGCCGCCGACCTACGAGGACATCCATGTGACAGAGGTCGGAAGCACCGTCCAGGCGAATGATCGGAAAGTGACCCTGGTCAGCTGGACATATGATGAAGAGCGGCATATCCAGGAGGTGATATTTGAAATTGACAATGCCTCCATTGACGGAATCGACCAGTACAGATGGAGTGCCATCGACATCAGCATGGGAAGCTGTATCGTAGAACCGGTTGTCCAGAGAGGGGATTTTGTCGTACTGCATATTAAGGACATCCCGACAAGGTGGACGGAACTTTCCCTGCGCATGGACGTGAAACCTGATGCAAGCAAGCTGACGGAATTCCAGATGATGCGGTTTTATACGTCAAAACAGAATGTCAGCCGTGTCAGCAGCATCACGAAAAAATCAGAGACGGCATACCGCATGGAAGCCTGCGACATATGGATTGTGCTGCACCAGTCACAGATTGACAGGCTGGCCAGGGAAATCGAGGACTGTGAAGAAAAGATAAGGAATGCCTCTGACCGGGTGAAAGACCTGGAGGGGAAAGAGGAATACCAGACCGAGATCGAAAAGGCAGAGACGCTGGAAATGATCAGCGGTCTGGAAAACGAAAGGTCAAAATATCTGAGTGAAAAGGAGAGCCATCTGCAGGAAATCGATGAAATCAACCAGAAAATCGAACTAAGGAAAAAAATGAAGGAAAGTTACCAGGAGTAAAGAAAGGAGCTGCCATGGAAAGCATACTGTTTATCGGCAGTCATATACACGGATATTTTGCTGAAGAAGTAGCAAAGACAAGGGGTTATGCATACCATCAGATCGATGCCGGGGCTGATATCCGGAAAATGACCAATGATATTTTGACATATGTACATAAGGAACAACTGAGCGTCAGCATCATCATCTATGATGTTGACGTCTTTATCAACGATGCGAAGGAAATCGCAGCGGAGATTTACGGTACGGCAAATACCATCAATGCCAGGCCGGTCATCTACATGCCGTCATTTCTACCGGAATCGGAGATGGCCAGGGCACTTCTGGCCAAAGACATAAAAAGCTATGTCTTTTCCGGCAGCGCATCCTCCCTGAAGGACCAGCTGGAGAAGAACATCACCGGGTATTTTGAAGCCAACGGAAGGAAAGAAATTGAAGAAGCCGTCAGGCTGCAGGAAGAGGCAAGGGCACACATCAGTGTGTATAAGACGATCGGCGTGGCAGGTACCCAGGAACGGGTCGGTACCACCACCCAGGCCATACAGATTGTGAAATACCTGCAGTATAAAGGATATACTGCGTGTTATCTCGAACTGAACCAGAACCGGTATTTTGACATGTCCGGCAGGGACGGAAATGTGCGGGAAGTGAGCTTTGTTGACAAGTATGAGCTGTGGACCAAGGCGGAAGGCAACAACAGGAGCGTAACCTATAAAGGTGTGGACATGTACAGGGCGGAGCAGCTGACTGATGTACAGAAAATGGAGTATGACTACTATGTTTATGACTACGGGAATATTTTTGACCGGGATTTTGACCGCATGGCCTTCCTGAAAGATGACATACAGATTGTTGCCGGCGGGGCGAAGCCGCAGGAATTTGATTATCTGGAAAAACTGATATGCCTGCCGGCATATGCCAGTGCCAGCATCATCCTTTCGTTCGTGCCGGAGGGTGAGCAGGACAATATCCTGAAGACAGTTTCAGAACTGAAACGGTGGAGCGGTACGGGGGAGGCACGGCCGGTCATCTTTGCAGGGTACACGCCCGATCCGTTCCTTTTCACAAGTCCGGAAGAGTATGAAAGACTCGTTCCCGTTGAAATGACGGAACAGGCCAAGGCTGATCAGGCGCAAACAGAACAGAAGAAAAAGAAACTCTTTAGGAAAAGGGGTGCTAAAAAATGAACATCTATGAGAGAAAAGCGGAGCTGATGCGTGAGAGGAAAGTGCAGGAAGCGCTGCGTGATAAATATGGGATAGAAGAAAATGTTGTCGTCAAGGAAACCAGCAATATGGGGAAATACCTGATCAAGGTATCAGGCATCGTGATCAGGGTTTCAGTAAGCATTGTAATCGCCATCCTGACGGCTACCGGGGTCACGACGCTGGCATACCCACAGATCAGGTCAGAGCTGTTCATCGTCGTCAAACAGGCATTTGACGGCCTTGTACAATAAGGAGTCCGAAATGAAGCAGATCAAATTCTATGTTACAGACAATCCGCATATTGCAAAGGGGATCCGGAATAAACTGCAGCTGAAATTCAATACAAAGGAAGGCCTTTGGGATAACATTGAAGACCGTACCTATACCGTGCTGATGGAGATAAGCCCTCAAAGCCTGTATGCAACAAAGGCGGCGGACAGACCATATATCGGCTATCTGGAACGGTATAGAGAGTCCCAGGTGAAATATTATAACGCTTTTGAACCCACCCAGGAGGGAAGGAATCGTTTCGGCTCCTTCTGCAGCCTGGCAAAGTTGAAGCCGGAGGAGTTTCTCCGGGTGAATACAGAGACGGCGGACTTCAGGGAAGCCGCCGGCAGAACGGAATCCGCCGGCGGGGCAAAGCTACACGAAGGGGAACTGCTCAGGTGGGCCGAACAGGCCATTAACGAAGCGTACACGCAGCGATATCGGAACAATGGTTATGATCTACATTACAGCTGCAGGCTGTTTCCCATTTTTTCTGCGATTAAAAAGGCGATGGACGAAACTGCAAGCTGCGGGGATGGCCCGAAACCACGCCTTCGAGCTGCTTTCCGTTTTGATGATACGGACTTACAGGCATATCTATGCGACGATATGGGGGCAAATGGTATAACGGATCCCGCCGAGATGAAGCATCTGACAGAAAGCCTGCAGGGAGCTAAAGGGAAAGTGACAGAACTGCGAAGTGAATTGTCATTTACTAATCCACCGGAACCTTATTGCTATCTCGACCTGCTGCAGGATGCCATGGGTGGAGGAAATGGAATCAGCCTGGTTGATGTAGCGGAGATCCTCTACAATTTCTATCTCTGCAATCTGATCACTTTCCCGAGAACACCAGGCCGCAGCATATCCCTGGACATGCTGCATAAGATTGTGACCCCGGCGTCGCTGCATGATTTACCAGGATACGAAAAAGCAGTTGAAATGATCAGGTACAATGACATACCTGATCACCTGCTGAAGAACAGTCATGATGCCGGCGCAATCCTGCTGCTCGACCATGGGACAGGGGATTTTGCAAACCTGTATGAAGAAGTCAGTAACAGGAAAGAGAAAACCATACTGGATATGCTGATCAAAAGACAGCTGTGCCTGTATGCTGAACCATGTAGAGAAGAGCGCTGCAGTGTCATGATAGAATCCGGAAAAAACCACTTTCTCGGCCAGTTTACGAATGTGATCAACCCGGGGTGGAAAAGCATCGACGTGCAAGAGCAGGGGGATTATCCTCTACAGTTGAGACAAGGACAGGAAGCGGAGATTATAGAGCTTGAGGAAGATATGGGGCAGGAAAATGCCTTACACGATATTACCAGCATTATAAAGATGCTGAAGCTGTATTCTTTCGGGAATATGGATACTATTGCGGAAACGATAGAGCTGCTCTACCGATCCGTATATATTGGCAAGATTGGGGGTCGATATCTGACCCTTCGTGAAAAGAACATGCTGTCAATCGTCCCGCCCCGGCTGAAAGACATGGAAGAATACTGCAGGCTCATGGAAGGGATAAGGTCGGCATTTCGTAATGGGGAAAGCGTGAACAAAATAAAGAAGGACATCAGCGGCATGATTCAGGAAAACCTGGTGCTGATTGATTCATTTTGCAAGAAAGGAGCAGACCTTCATGATGAAAGGACAGAATAAAGACAAAAACCGACGCCTTGTAGGGATGGCGCTGCTATTCGGCGCCCTGGTTCTCGCGGGGCTTTTGATTACCACCATCTTCCCGAAAGATGAGACGGAAGATAGTGCCAATGCCACACAGGCAGAAGAGCGGCTTGATGATGCCCGCAGGCAGGCACTGATTGACGAGGCCGAAAGAACCGGTAATGATACACAGGATATTGACCCGGAAAAGGCAAAAGAGATGATGGGGCTGAAAGTAGTCATCCCTGACCAGTTGGTTGAAGACTATCTCAATGGTGATAAAACCACCTTGAAGCAGGAGATGGAAGATTTTCTTGTCGAGTATGATTTTTATGCAGACGCAACGAAAGCAGTATGCACCCAGGTTGTTACAAAGGATTACAAGAAAGGAATAACGAATATGGAATTCAAACTCGATGACCAGGGCAGAACCACCCTCACCTTGGAATACAGGGAAGACAGTCATAGATATGGATTTAATTTTTATTAATAAGGACGGGCTGTCATACGGCAGTCTTCAATTAATGTCTACATAAGAAAAAGCCCTGCTTCGTTCAAAGCAGGACTTTTCCTGGATTATTTGATGTAATACGTTTTGCAAACTTATTACAATTAATTATAATCGAGTATCCAAGGATAGTCAAGAACCTTCTGTCGTAAAGGGCAGATTCTGGCAGTCGCTGGCAGCTCTGCCAGAGCATCATATGCAGCCGAAGTGTACGCTGCATATGATGTGTGGAAGCTTCACGAAGCTTTTGTTTCGTGTTCTGTTCACTTTGCTGCTCATTTTCCGTCTCCACTCCGCTTCTTGTCAAGGGGCAAGCGGTTGATAAAAAATTCTTTGAATTTTTTCCTCCACCGGCAGGCCTGCCCCCTTGACCGCTCCGTTACGCAAGCCCGTCAGGATCATTTGGCAGCTACAAAGTGAACAGCCACACAGTGTTCACGGAAAGGAGTTTGCAAGATGAATACAGAAACCTTGTTACTATTCATTGCGAGGTTCTGGCTTGTATGGACAGCGTTCCTGATACTTGGCCTCTGTGCCATTGTAGACACGTTAGGAATGCGAAACCGTAGAAAAATTCACTAATACCATAAGCCAGGAAAGCAGATAACGAAGTGCCGAGTCGGGGCGGCTAATCCCTGACAGAAAGGAACGGAGATGAATTACGAAGAATTTAAGAAGAACGTTATAGCAGAATTGAGGGGGTACCTCACCGAAGAGTTGAGAGATTGTGAGTTTTGTGAGGAGGAAGTTAAAAAGGTAAACCGCATACTGGACGGGCTGACACTGGTAAAACCCGAAACGGAATGTGGACCGACGGTATACTACCAGGAAGTTTATGAATGGTTTCTGCGAAACGGGGACTTTGAAAAGTGCATGGAAAATATAGCGACATTCTTTGAAAAAGGATTTGAGGCGCTTAAAGAGACAGAGCCTGCCTTGTATAAGGTGGATGACGTAAAGCAGATTAAACAGTACGTAGTCCTGAACCTTGTAAACACAGAGAGAAACGATGATTTGCTTAAGACAGTGCCGCACAAAACGTTCCATGACCTGTCTGTAATCTACCGGTGCATTGTTGACAATCAAAGGGATAACGGGATATCGACGTTTGTTATTACAAATAGCTTAATGGAGCATTTAAATCTCGATGGACAGACCTTGGACTCTTGTGCGAAAAGGAACATGGAAAGATTACTGCCTTCATCTGTTGATAAAGTAAAAGACTGTATCTATTTGATAACGAATAATCTACGAATATTCGGAGCGGCGGTTATGCTGGATACCGAGATTCTGAAAGGGCTTTCAAATAAGATGGAAGATGACTTATATATCCTGCCGTCATCAATTCACGAATTTTTCGTCATTCCCGTCACCGGGGAGGATGAAACATACCTGAAGCAGATCGTAAAGGAGGCTAATGACAGCGTCGTAAGTGATCAAGATTTTCTGTCTAACAGCCTTTATCGCTTTGACAGGGATACTGAATCAGTAGAACTTGTCAGGTAACGCCAGCTGAAACAACTATGGAGCCAGGGGAACAAATCCCCTGGCAGAAAGGAGGCTGTTGAAATGTTTGTAAATCTGAAATCTGAATTGAAAGAAAAAAGAAGAGTCAGACGGATGAAAGCTGAAACTCCCTGGTACACGGAAACCTGGGATAATACGGACTTAGAAAACGCATTGAACGAGGCAGGTGCCGAAGTTAATGAAGAGAACATTATAGCACTGCGGGAAATCTGCAGCCACATATTTGATGATCTCTCGGATCGGATCGAGAGGCTCACGGATATGGCAAGGACACTGCTTTAGGAATGCTTTGATAGAACTGATCTATAGGGTACCGCCTTTAAACAGTTGCAAATCAAATAAAAAAGGAGACGAAATGAAAACATACAAAGAATACGACAAGGTGTATATCGGTGAAAGCGATATAGCCAGCCTGATTCTGGCAGGATATAAGGAGGGTGTCGGGCTGTCCCTTTCTGAACTGCATTTTGGAATTGATGGAGGCTATCAAGCGTATATCACGGACGACCAGGCCGAGATTGGCAGCCATTATGAGTTAGTCCAAACCTTCCAGGTCTGGCTAAAGATATATGATGATTCAGGCCTTACGGCAGAATTGAACGGTGAAGAGATCCAAAGACAAACCGGACTTAGAAGTGGTCATCAATCCGCAAAACGGGTTACTTATGGTCTACTAAGAAAAATTTCGAGGGCGGTCTTGAGACCGCCCAGAAAGGAGAATGATAATGGAAATAGGGCTGATCGACGTTGACGGGCATAACTTCCCGAATCTTGCACTGATGAAAATCAGTGCATATGAAAAAAAGCAAAATAATCATGTGGAATGGTGGAATGGCCTAAAGCATTATGACAGGGTCTATCAGGCAAAAGTCTTTGATGATACATACACCCAGGATAATATGTTCTGCATTATGGCGGATCAGATCATTAAGGGCGGTACGGGATATGGTCTTGACAATGTGCTTGTGGAGGGAATTGAACATCTGTATCCTGACTATTCCCTTTATCAGAAATATACAAAGGAAACTGCATACGGGTTTCTGACAAGAGGATGCCCAAGGGGATGCGGGTTCTGCATTGTAAGCAAGAAGGAAGGCAGCGTGAGCAGACGGGTGGCCGACTTAAGTGAGTTCTGGAAGGGGCAGAGAGAGATTAAACTCCTCGATCCGAATCTGCTGGCATGTAAGGAGCGGGAGATTCTGCTCAGACAGCTTGGAGAAAGCGGTGCCTATGTAGATTTCACCCAGGGCTTGGATATCCGTCTTGTAACAAAGGACAGCATAAGGCTATTGAACCAAATCAGAACGAAGAGCCTCCACTTTGCATGGGACAACCCAAAGGAAGACCTTACGCATTATTTTGCAATGTTTAATGAACTGACGAGGATAAAAGACCACCGTCTGAAAGGTGTATACGTCCTTACCAATTATAACAGTACGCTGGAGGAAGACCTTTACCGGATCTATACGCTCCGTGACCTTGGCTACGATCCGTATGTCATGGTTTATGACAAGCCCCATGCGCCACGGGTAACCAGGTATCTGCAGAGATGGTGTAATAATAAGATCGTCTTTAACGCAGAACCGGATTTTAAAAAATTCAACCCAAGAATTGCATGATGAGTATGAGGAGGAAAGAAATGAAAACTGCTAAGAAGATCTACATTGAGAACATAGACTTATTCGATTACCTAACATCATTAGAATCGGCAATCAGTGGAAAATCTGCTACCGCATTGATAGAGGAGCATGTGTTTAATGACATTTTGAAAACCAAGCACTCCAAATATTATGCCCAGATCATGGTATCTGAAGGATTGAAAAAAGCCTTGGCTTCGGTATATGAATTTGTTTCAGATCATATTGCCGATAGCTCTTCATATAGAAATACAAAGGAATTACTTATCTTTACAAGCAGGTTATATGCAGACTGTCCGCCAGAAAATGTGAATGTAGGAACGCTACAGAAACTGTCTATTCTGAAATATATGGAATTCCTATGTGCCAGGGTTGACGCTTGGTTAGAAAGGAATAACGGAGAAGCTAAAAAGGTTCTTGAATCAATAACGGAGGTTAACTTTTGCAGGATGTTGTCCAGTCAGATAAGGGAGATGAGAGACTTGTATGAAACGGACTTTGGGATGTTTATGCCAGCTGATATCCTCTCCATCGTTTTGAAAGGATGGAAATTGTTTTGTGACCTTGGGGTGACTTACAGCCTGTTAGTAGAAGTGGTTTTGCTAATAGGCGAACCTGAATATTCAAACATCGAGAAATGGGAGTTTATAGATATCCTTAACAAGATAACAAAGGAATGGGTGAAATAAATGAAAACGGCAAAAAAAATTTATGTTGAAAATGTAGAACTGTTTGATGAAATGATTAAGCTGGAATGCGATGCAACGAGGAAGACGCTTAGTTTTGTAATTGAGGAAAACGTCATAAATAGCGTTTTAAAAACTAAACAAAGCAGACATTATGCCCAGATTATGGTGTCTGAGGGACTGGACAAAGCCCTGGCATCGATATATGAATTTGTTTCAGAACACATTGCTGGAAACCCTTCATATGGAAATATCAAAGAGATGGTGGTTTTTTCTAAAAACCTATATGGAGGCTATCAATCAGAGAATGTAGGAGAAATTCGGCAATTGTCAATTCTGAATTATATCAATTCTTTATACACCAGGGTTGATTCCTGGGTTAAAGGGAATATGCCAAATGAAGGAAGTGACATCAGAGATATACAGAAATACAACGATTATAAATCACTTGCTGAATGGATAAAGAATATAGCAGGTCTGTACGAAGGCAACTTCAACCTGTTTAATCCAGTCGATATTTTTTCGAACATTGTTTTGAGAGGGTGGGAATTGTTCCATGACTGGGAGACAACTTACAGCCTTCTGGCTGAAATACAGTCACTAAAGGAAGAGACTGTATATCCGAGTGAAATAAAATGGGAGTTTATTCAGATATTGAACGAAATAACGGAAGAATGGGACGAATAAATCAAAAGTCCCATTTCGCCAAGCATATGAAAAGAGGAGATCGATATGAGAGAAGAAGCGAAGAAATCCAAGTACAAAATCTCTATTGATTTGAATGCTGAATTCATGGAAGCCGTCGAACGATATAAAGCCGTGGAATCCATGGACGGAATTCGTCAGAGAAAGACAACGACTGAGATTATAAACAGCTGTGTGTCCATATTGTTAAATGCACCCGAAACATTTCGCAAATCATTGATTGAATATGCACAGAGAAGAATCTCCGAATACAATCCGGGAAGTGTTCAGGAATGTTCACTTAATGAGGAAATAAAGAAATGGGAAGAATTATATCTCTTCCTGTCGCATAACCGTGAGGCCTATAAGACGCCAGCAAGCTATAATCGATGTGATTTTTCTGACGGATATCTAATAGTTCCAAAAGACTGGATTTTCTTAAATCCCGAAGATACTAATGCGGATAGCAGTAAATACCCAATGATTATTGAATTTAGAAATGGCGAGCGATACCATCTCCCACATTTCTTTTTTCTTAACACATCAAATAATTTGACAGCCGGTGACGAGAAGAAGTTTATAAGTATCGCAAGTGAAAGATATACTCCATTAAAAGAGCTACTGCCGTATTTGACACGGCCAATAAAAACAGAAGATGGAACCGTAATAAATACAGAACTGCTACTCAGTGCCCCAGTGCCATACTTTTGCAGTTTTCCAAAGTATGGCACACAGTTCTCAAGGTCAATGTACGGAGAATTGTGGGTGTCTCAAGATACGATTGAATTTGTTGAGAAGTATGGACTTACATAAAGTCCTGTAGTTGTAGCATTCTACCCTGCACCGCAGG
>URXI01000128.1 GCA_900551775.1 uncultured Eubacterium sp.
TCGGCGCGCTGCTGGGTGTTGTGACCAACCTGCACTTCCCCAAATTCGACTACATAAACGAGACGGCAGTTATCAAGAACAGCATGTCCGTGATGATAACCATGTTCGCCTCCTGGGCCGTGCTTGCCGCGCCGGTGATCCTCTACGTCATCGCCCTGGACGGCGTGCTCACCGTGACGGTGTATATGTACATCTGCGCCGCCCTGCTGGCCGCGGCCTGCGCCGCCATGTACATCTATCTGGGCCGCTCCGGCGCCGCCCGCTTCGCAGCCCTGTAAGGGCGCTTAGAAGCTGATGTAAAGTGAAAATAGAAATTGTGCCTTATCAAACTAACTAATCCTATGTGTTTAGTTTGATAAGGCACTTGCATTATAAACAGGCTGGCCTGCTCATGCAAACCAGCCTGTTTATTATTGGCAAATTATGTTGTCTTTATTGCTTATCTTTCCACATCTAAACATAAGACAAACACGGCTATCATTTTATAAATTGACCTTCTAAAATGTTACTGTGAAATCTTTTTGATGTAATCAGGATCATTCATTCGTATTGCAGCTTCAAACCCATCGTTATAAGCCTCAAAAGCACGGAGGGCCTTTTTAGCATCCCCCAGCACTTCAAATCCAATGCCGAGTTCATTGCAAATGCTTTTCAACTCAGAGCAGTCGCGGCTACGAACACCGACGGCTATAATTACGTAATCGCACGGGAATTCTTTGGCTTCACCGTTCACATCAGCCAAGACCTTGCCATTAGTAATGTCGGAGACATTAGCATTGACAACAATCTCGATTCCCTCCTCAGGCAGTATCCGATTTAAGGCATAACGACGTGCAGAACCCATATCAGTAGCATAAGCAGTTTCACGTTCGAGTATAGTTACCTTATTGCCCCTATCAGCCAAAGCCACAAACTCAGCTGCCTCAATGCCTGTGCCATGTCCGCCAATGACTATAACGTTGCCTGAAACCTTTGCCTCTCCCGTCAGAACATCCTGAGCGGTGAATACATTCTTTTTTCCAGCTGCAAAAGGCAAAGTAATCGGCTCTGCACCAATGCAGCAGAATACAGCATCCGGATGTATTTCCTTGATTAGCTCAGGTGTTACTGTTGTATTGAGACGGATATCTACACCCTGGCGGAACAGCTGCTCTCCAGACTCCTCTGTCGCAATCTTCATCTCTGCCTCGCGTTCAATTGAGCCAGCCAGCAGAAAAGCTCCGCCAAGTTTATTGCTGGCTTCACACAATATAGGTGTATGTCCCTCCTCCTTTAGAATCTTAGCCGCCATCATGCCGGCAGGGCCTCCGCCAGCGATAAGCACAGTGCGGGGTTCCTTTGCAGGAAGAATCGGCATTTCGGCCTCACGTCCCAGCTGCGGGTTACGTGTGCAAGATATATGAGGCATTGAAAGATCTGCAAATCCATCTAGGCAGCCCTCATTACAGCCTATACACCTAACTATGTCCTGAACCCTGCCCTCCCGGCATTTATTCATGAACTCTGGATCAACCATTTGCGCGCGGCTCATAACAACCATGTCCACTTTCTCAAGAGCTTTTTCGGCAAACTCAGGATCGTTAATGCGGCCAACGCCAATTGTAATCATTCCAGTTTCCTTCTTGAAGCGTTCTGCCAATTCCAGATTGAAGCCTCTGGGCAAGTCAATAGGGGGAACTTCAAACTGATTGGCAGGAGAGCTCATGTTTCCTCTGGAAAGATCTAGAGCATCAACTCCAACATTCTTAGCCCACTTGCAGAACTGAATGCAGTCTTCAACACTAAGTCCTTCCACAAAGTCATCCTTCAGGCTAGTACGTATGAAAAGAGGCATATCATCCGGCATATTATCCCTTACCATTTTAATGCATGCGAGAGGGAACTTGGCCCTGTTCTCAAGGGAGCCACCATATTCGTCAGTGCGATGATTGAATGCAGGAGAGAGAAAAGAGTGCAGTAAATACTGGTGTGCACAGTGTACTTCTATTAAGTCCACCCCGCCTTCTATGGCTCTACGGGTAGCCTTGCCGAAGGATTGACGCACATCTTCCATAGTCTCTAAGCTTATTGTATCTGGCATGAGCAGCTCGACGTCCGGGTCAAAGCAGGTACCAAGTCCGGCCTGATATATCTGGATTCCTATTTTGCCACCAACTTCATGTACCGCATCTGTGAGCCGCTTCAGATCGGGAACATATTCATCTTTGGCCAGCGAGAGGAACATATATCCGTCAGAGCCCTCATGAACCCCTGTGCATTCGATCATGTTCAGAGGGCAGCCTCCTTTAGCACGTGCAACATGGTAGGCAATATGTCGGTCAGTTACGTGCCTATTTGAGGTAAAGCGTGTACCACAAGCTGACCACATACCACGACCTTTAAGTGTAAGCCCTCGAATAGTAATTGGAGTAAACAGTTTCTCAAACATTCTACATTCTCCTTCGTATTCTAACAAAGTGTTTTTGTTTCTGCCAAACACATGGCTTAAATATGTATTAGGCAGAATTAAACTATAAGGCGGCAAGTTCAGCGGAACCGCCCTATACGCTCAGAAATTGTCGCTAATACGACATCAAAAGGCTTCCAGCTTCTTCACCTGAAAGGCTATGTGCCAGAGACAAACGATTGTAAAAATCTATGGAAGCATTTTTAATGGCGCCAGCTGCTAATGCAGCACAGTACATATAGTCCTCCGGCAAACCATTCAGCATGCGTGAAACGTCAGATGCAGTAATTGAAAGTGCTGCTACAGTTGGTTGACCGCATACAAAAGAACAAGCTGCATCACTTGCAGCATTAAGAAAGTCTTCCTTACCATGCGTCGCAACGACTTCTGCGCTACAGGAGGAAATTATATCGTGCTCCACTAAAACATAGGCAGTTACAGACTCGCCAGACAAGCTGAAATTAAAATGCCCAACTCCATTAAAGCTTCTGAGTCTGCCAAGATGCTTTGGAGAGGTAAAATGCACAGAGGCACGGTCCGCAGCATGCTTATATACGTACAGCATATGATAAAGGCTTCCTTCAGCAGCATGACGACTTTTGTCATCCATACCTGATGACACCCAGTCCCGGACAAGTTCACAAAAGATTCCGCTGCATGCAGATATTTCGTAGGTAGTAACAAACCCCAGGTAACTCATGAGCCAAGACAAACTGTCGTGAAAGTTGCGTTTTACCCATGAGTTGTACAAAAACATGTTGTCTGTTACAAGCAATTTTTTCATCAAATACTTATTATCTGAAAGCCATTCAAAATGTCCAGATATCAAGTTTTTAACAATAGCAGCTGCCGATAAGTTTTCCATTTTTTCATCTTCCCAAATTAGGCCCAGATGGTTGCTATCAAAATATTTGACAATTACATCTTCTACGGAGCTGTAGTTTTTATAAAAGGCTGTGCGTGAAATGCCGGCCTTTTTCGTTAATTCTGTGACAGATATAGAGGAAAGGGACTTGGTTTGCATAAGTCGCACCAAGGCTAGAAATGCACATTCACGAGTAAAAGATTGCTTTGGGTTAGTTGTCTGCACTTCACACCCTCCCTGATATTTAATTCTTAACTCATTTGATTTTATAATACTTCGTCATTATTTACAATATAGCTAATTTTTTAAAATGTTCTTTTGTCACTATGATAATACATATATGAAGTTTACAGAATTGTCACTAATGTAACTATCTTTGTCAGAAATATTGCAATCTCTGCATATAGCGTGTATAACATAGCCAAGTTCAGCGGAAAGCATGTACCCACTCAATTAATTTACTTTAAAGAAAGGACAAGTAATGATATGGCTGATATGAGGAATGCGAAGATATTCCAGCCAATAAAAATTGGCGGGCGCACCTTTAAGAATCGCGTTATGATGGCGCCCATGACGCTTTCAATTGAGGCAATGGACGGCGGTGTAAGCCCTGAGCTTCAGCAGCATTATATAGAGAGGGCCGAGGGTGGCGTTGCCATCCTTGAAATGGATGCTGTAACCGTTGATCTTGGTTACCTTTATCGAGGCCCCACAACGTGCATGGACGATGACAGCTACATCCCAGCATTCAAAGAGTTCACCGATAAACTTCATGCTGCTGGCGGCGCTCTTTTCCCCCAAGTTACTCATCCCGGACCTGAAAGTATTATTGGGTATTTCGGTCAGAACCCTCCCGGTCCCTCTGTCTATATCAACGATAATGGACACTATACACGTGAGATGGACAAGGATGAGATACATGCTGTTATAAAGCAGTACGGTGCTGCATGCCGCAGAGCCGAACTAGCTGGCTGCGATGGAATTTCTCTTCACTGTGCCCATGCTTACATGATGCCCGGCGCCTTTCTCTCCCCTCTGCGTAATTTCCGCAGTGATGAATACGGCGGAAGCATAGACAACCGTGCCAGATTTGTATGTGAGGTTATAGACGAGATTCGTAGGAATGTTTCCCCTGGATTTCCAATAATAATGCGTGTTTCTGGCTCAGAACGTTATCCTGGCGGTAACACACTTGACGATATGCTTTACATCCTACCGAAGATTGTTGCTCACGGCGTTGATGCTCTTGAGATTTCAGGCGGCACTCAGTATGAGGCCCCCTGGACGATCATCCCCGGTCATGGAGAGCCGCGAGGCGCAAATGTTCATGAAGCTTCGGCCATAAAGCAAGTCGTAGATGTACCTGTTTACGTCGTAGGTAAAATTGAGAACCTTGTTTATGGCAACGAACTGATTGAGCGCGGCCTTGTTGACGGTATAACTCTTGGGCGTCCCCTGCTTGCCGACCCTGATATTGTTAAAAAGACTTATGAAGGCAGACTCGATGATATTGCTCCCTGTGCTTCCTGTTGTGGAGGTTGTGTAAGTCGCACCGCCGAGGACCAGGTAGCTAAGTGCAATATAAATCCCCGTGTTTGCCGTGAGACAGTATATCCTAGAGAGCGCGGCAAAGCTGATAAGCGTAAAAAGGTTCTTGTCATTGGCGGCGGACCTGGCGGTCTTATGGCGGCCAAAACCGCTGCGGAACGCGGGCACATAGTAACTCTATGGGAGAAAGACAAAGATTACGGCGGACAGGTTAATCTCGCGTCGCGCGCACCTGGTAAGCAAGATGATATGAAGTGGATTCAGTATCTGATTGTGCAGTGCCGCAAGCTTGGTGTTGAGCTGGTTAATGGCAGGGAAGCAACTGTAGAGTCTGTTAAAGAATTTGCTCCTGAAGCTGTCATAATTGCTACTGGTGCTACGCCTATGATTCCCAATATACCTGGAATCAGCAATCACGCAATTGTCACTGCGCAGGACTTTCTAACCGGCAAACATCCTATTGTAGAAGGTCGGGTTTGCATATTAGGCGGAGGCATTGTGGCCCTTGAAACAGCGGAAGTTGTTGAGCAGTTCCACCGTTATCAGGGACATGATGACTTGTTCATGGATATTGTCGAAATGCTTCCTATCATGGCACAGGACCTTTGCGCTAACAATAGGGAACCTATGATGCGACGTCTTAGAGCTGCTGGTGTACATATGTATACACGTACGAAGGTCGTAGAATATCGCGGAAACTCTGTAGTCGTTGAGAAAGAAGATGGCAGCTTAGTAGAAATGGGCCCCTATGACCACATTTTGTTCTCCATGGGCACTAAGTCGTACAATCCTTTCGGTGAAGAACTGGCTGAATTCGTGCCTGAGGTGAAGGTCGTTGGTGATGCAAAGCTGGCCCGCAGTGTAGTAAATGCTACCCGAGAAGGCTTTGATGCTGCTATGGAACTTTAATTAAAGAAATACCGTATTTTCAGCAAATAATTTAAAGGGGGTATTTACTATGACTTTGGAAGAACGTGTGCAAAGGCTGGAAGATATTGAAGCAATCAGATATCTTATGGGCAAGTATTTCTGTGCACTTGATACTCATGACTGGAATACAATTGCTCAGTGCTTTGACATTGATGTCCACACCGAGTATTGCGATGGATACATGGTGTACGACGGACGCGAAGATGCGGCTGGCTTTTTGAGCAGCTGCATGCTGCCTGAGCAGATTTCCATGCACTTGGGTCATTGCTACCAGATTGACATTGTTGATCCCACTCATGCCAGGGCTCGCATTTATCTTGAGGATCATCTGATCAACTTCCTTGGAAATACTAACCAGCACGGTACTGCTATTTACGATAACGAGTATATAAAGCGTGAAGATGATCATTGGTATATCAGCAAAATAGGCTACACACGTATATATGAAGAACAGTGGGCCCGCAATGATTATAACAGTGGCCATGTAGGCAATGTTCGTTACCTGGAGGACTCCGGATACGACGTTAATGCTATGCAAGAAAAGGCTAAGGCTTAATGATATGGATAATGTTTCTGTAATAACAGGCGGCACTGGTGGGATGGGTTTAGAAGTCGCAAAACGTCTTTCTAAATATACCAAGGTCATGCTGTGTGGGCGCCGCAAAAGTAAGCTTGACGAAGCCCGATGGCTTTTGATGGATTATAACAACATTGAGTACGTTATCATGGACGTCTCCAAACGTGACGACATTCAAGCTGCGGTTGATACGGCGCAAAAGCTAGGTGTTGTCAAAAATGTGATACATACTGCCGGAGTAAATGAGTACGCTGGCGGAAAACCAAATGAGGCTAGCTACATACTAGAAAACAATATTAAGGGGGTTCAGTACGTTGCCGAAGGCTTTCTCCCCATAATTTGCGAAGGTGGCAGCTATGTTAACGTGGCCTCGATGAGCAGCTATTATTACCCAATTGAGGATTATCTGGACGCCTTTAAAGAGGCGTTAAAAGGTAATTTTGATCCGGTAGAAGCCCTTGTCGGAGAAGAAGGGGCAAAAGCTTACGCCATATCTAAGTTATTTGTACGCTGGTACACTATGTGTAGCATTGACCGTGCATCTGCACGCGGAGCAAGAATAAACAGCATAAGTCCAGGACTTATTTGGACGCCTATGTCAAAGGAATTTGAGGAAAAGCTGCCGGGCTCAATGACTGCTTTTGCGAGCACATTACCAATTGGCAGAATGGGTAAATCAGAAGAGATCGCCGACCTCGTGGAATTTCTCTGCCGTCCCGGATATGTACATGGTGAAGACATTCTCATAGACGGTGGTAACATAAATTACTGCCGATATGACCAGTTCGATTTATTTTAAGCGTTAAAAAGAAAGGATAAGTATTATGAAAGTATCTGTCATAAGCGGTGGTGCCGGTGGAATTGGTATTGAAGCTGCTCGCCTGCTGGCCAAGGAAACTGCAATTCTGATAGCCGATGTCCAGCCTTCACGAATCGAAATAGCCAAGCAGGAACTTAAAGGGTTTGACAACATTGAGTACATGGTTTCTGATGTATCCAAGCTTGAAGACGTACAGGCAATGGGTGCCAAAGTCATGGAGATGGGGCGACTCAAAAATGTAATTCACGCAGCAGCTAAAAGTGAAGTCTTCGCCGACGAGCGCGTGCTCGGATCTGACTGCATGAGAAATAATGTTCTTGGTGCTATTAACATGGCCCAAGTATTTATTCCCATGTTAAGTAAAGGGTGCAATTATATAAACATTGCCTCCATGACTAGCTGGTATCAGAATATCAACGATTATATAGATCAGTTCAAAGCTGCGCTGAACGGTGACCTTGAGCCTCTTATTTCCAACTGCGGAGATGTAAATACAACTGTTGCCTACAATCTCTCAAAAGGTTTCGTACGTTGGTATACTATGGCTAATATCGACCGTGTTGGAGAAAAAGGTGCTAGAATTAACAGCATAAGCCCTGGTATTATTTGGACTCCAATGCCGCAAGGTGTCGAGAAGATGATGCCAGGTGTAGTTTCTGGTTTTGCTTCCACTTGCCCTATGGAGGGTAGAATGGGCGATCCCAAGGAAGTCGCTGAGCTCATCGAGTTCCTTTGCCGTCCTGGTTATGTGAATGGTACCGATATCATCATAGATGGTGGTATCATGCACCGGATACAGGTAGAACAGCTGGAAGACTGATTGTTTATCGACAAACTACATATTGCGGCATATAGCCGTGAAATATAAAATCTAGGAGGAAATAACAATGGCATTCTCTGTTAATGACAAAGTAAAGAAGCTCGTGGATGATCCGCGTGCAAAGGCTGTGCTTGTTAAGCATCACCCTGCCCTCGTCGCTGATCCTACCTTCCCCATGACATACGGCATGACCTTTAAGTCCCTTGCCGCTTTCCCGCAGGTTGGTATGGACCAGAAAATGCTCGACGAAATCGATGCTGAGCTCAAAGCTATAACTGACTAAAATATGCCTGGGCGTGCCGTAACGTTCGTACCTAGCGTTCTGTTTTCGGCACGCTCATTTCTTAAGAATAGTTGAGAAATCTTTAACTAAGGAGATTGACATGGCTACTTTTAACGTTCCCTTTAATGAAGAGTTTAGAGGCTGGGTTATAGATGTTATAAAGCATGTTCGCCGGCAACAATACACACCTGAATTGCTCTGCGAGCACCAGAAGATTCTAGAATGCATGCACTTTTATTGGTGGTGCATGGATATGAAGAAAGAGGAGTATGCAACAGAGCTTTTTGCCGATGATTTTCAATACTGGAATGGGAACCCTGGCACTACCGATAAAAAGGAGCAGGCCCTTGTTTCCAAATGGTGCAATCATGTTATGCAGACAATGCATATGGGCCATCAGCCTATGATATGGATCATTGATGACACTCATGCCCGCGGTGTTTTCCAGTACGAGGACCATATGTGCTATTTTGATGATGCAGAAGTCGTACAGGGGTGGGCAGTTTACTGTGAAGATTTTGTGAAGATAGACGGCGTTTGGCACATAAGTCGTCATCGCATGGCCTATAGGGAAATGGACGGATTCTATAGAGATCCCATTCCTCCTGAGGGCTGGATGCCCGAAGATTGGGAAGAGCCCAACTATTGAGCTGCGTATGAGAGGGGTTAAATAATGAGTACGAAAAAACATCCCGCTTGGCGTATGCTGCTAGCAGGTTGCTTGCTCGTTGGTGGCGGCCAAGGCATACTCGTGAATTGCCAAGGAATATTCATAACTTCCGTTTGTACGGCAAATGGTTTTAGTACCGGTGCCTTTACAACATACACTTCCGTTTCATCCATAGCTATGATGGTGGCTATGATTTTTGCTGGCAATGCCGTAAAGAAGTTTCCTTTCAGACCGCTTCTTATCATCTGTTCCATCTTGTCCTGCGGATTGTTTATGAGCTACGCACTATACAGTCAACTTTGGTGCTGGTATGTAGTTGGTATACTCTATAGCATATTTATGTCTATTCCTTTTTACATGGCAGGACCAATGCTTATAACAAACTGGTTTGTCAAAAAGCAGGGCTTCGCAATGGGCATAATGATGGCCATGACGGGTATATTCGGTGCTATATTCAATATAGTCGGTGGTAGCATTATTGCAAGTTCCGGGTATAAGATGGCATATGTTGTTCTCGGTGCAGTTGCTCTGATTATGGAATTGATAGGCTCTTCCCTTGCTATTGCGCATCCGGCAATAAAGGGGCTCAAGGCATATGGTGCAGATGAGGCTGAAGTAGTTGCCGCTCAAAACGCCCCGCAAGCCGAGGAAACTGGGGTTCCCGCATCTGTTGCGCTTAAGTCCCCTGCATTCTATCTAACTTACATTGCACTATTCCTGTTTATATTCATGGCCTGCTTCGCTCAAATGCTTCCTACTTTCGGTAGCAGCCTCGGATATGACATAACGACCGCTTCTTCTTTGTCCAGTTTCTATATGATAGGCACTCTCATTGGCTCCTTTGTGTTTGGTGCTCTTAATGACAAAATTGGCGCAAAGTCTGCTACTATTATGTCTATGGCGTTGCTTGGCATAGGTGCAGTTGGTGCAGTTTTTGTAGGCAAAATCATGATTGCGCTAGCAGTGTGCATAGTAGTAATGGGATTTGCTGGCGCTGCAGGCGGGACTCAGCCTGCAGTTCTACCTAGCAAACTGTTTGGTAAAAAGGACTATGCTTCTATCTATGGCAAAGTTCAGACCTCAGCAGCACTATCTGCCATGGTTGCAATGCCTGTGTATGGTCTTATCTATGATCTTACCAACTCTCTCACTCTTGGTTTGTTTGGCGGAGCCGCGCTTTGCGTCATCGCTATTATTTGTGTGATTGGCGCGTTTAATTCAGCAAGCAAATTAAGTAAAGAGTACATCAAATAATTCTTCAATGCACAACCTAAAGATAAGTACGCAGGCATAATGTCTGCGTACTTATCTTTATTGCCAACTCACCTCCGGCAGTATGCCGGAGGTGAGTTTTTTCGTATGGTGAATTAAACTATCAAGTGCAACAGTTTAGATAAATAAAGAGTTCATACGTCCCCTGGGGTAGAATGGAGTACCCACACAGCCAAACCCCCAGGAGGTGACTAGCTGGGGAGCGTTCTACCGCCGGATCTATGAGAAATACCTGGTGAATGGGAACCTGAAAGTACTGCGCCGCAAGGGAAAGCGCCACGGGAACATGGAAACACTCGGGAAATACAGCGAGGGCAAGTCCATCCGTAAGCGGGACATCTCCGCGAAGATGCCGGATCGGCGAGCGGAGACCATGGAGAACGCCGTTGTCACTGCACTGTCCGCTTTCCCGCCCCAGTTGGTCAAGACCATTACCTGTGGCCAACCGGTGCAGAATCGAGGAATGGATGCACTGCGAGTTCTATTTTGCCGATACCAATTGCGAATGGCAGAAAGGAACGGCTGAGAACCGCAACGGCCTGCTTCAGGAGATTTACCCCAATGGCAGGAATCTTTCCCGTGTCGCTCCTTCCACCCCAAAACGAAACCTGGCGTTGATCAACGCCAGGCCTCGCAAAGCTTTAAACTTCCATTCTCCCCAGGATCTATGTAACTTTGAATTCTGCTCCTGTTGCACTTAGTTTGACAAATTACTCTTATGCATCTGGCTTTACAGCAGGCCCCG
>URXI01000129.1 GCA_900551775.1 uncultured Eubacterium sp.
CGGTTACGCAGAAAAGCCGGAATTGCCGAAAATCGTTAAGCAGATCGGACTGGCTGGTTGCTAGATGCATAACAGGCCGGTGCCAGACTTGCACCGGGTCGGCACCAGCCCTGTGTACAACGTAGACAGATCCCTAATCATATGCTACAATTATTTCACGGAGGGAATACTTATGGGACTTGAGATCCAAGAGCTGAGGAAGGAAGATTATAGCAAGGCCATCCAATTTGCAATTAAGGGAATGCATTTTAACCGTTACTTGGACAACAAACTGCTGCTGAACTTATATGGCAGATATTTTTGGTACAACGAACTGAACCGCGCCAGCCAGGTCATTGCTGCCTATGATGGAGAGCAGCTGGAAGGCGTTTTACTGGCAGATATGAATGGTGAGGAGAAGAAGTACAAGACCGCCAGGCAGACCGCTTATGCCAAAGTCTTTGAGTTTCTGCAGAAGACCTTTTACGGGGGCGGCGTCGGACCGTATGACGCAGCAAATGGAGAGATGCTGGACGAATACTTGAAGAACCATGAACCTGACGGGCAGATTGTGTTTCTGGCCGCCAATCCGGACGCGAAGACGAGGGGGATTGGAAGCAGACTACTGGAAGAACTAGAATGCAGAGAGGCGGGGAAAGAAATCTATCTATACACGGATGATGCCTGCACCTATCAGTTTTATGATCATAGAGGGTTCCTGCAATCGGGTAGAAAAGAAGTGCTGATGAACTTTGGCGATAAGAAAGTACCGCTCAAATGTTTTTTGTATCATAAAAGAATTTCTTAACATGATTATCACAATTCTTTAGTATACTAAGCTGTATCTGCAAAAAGGAGAATTGGACATATCGATGAAAATATTGAAGAGAATTGTAATTGTTTTTATATTACTGATTTTGGCCGCAGCGGGGTGTATTTATTATGCCTTCAAAATTGAGCCGTTCCGGGTCAGCGTAAATGAATATACACTGAATGAAGAGAAGGCGGGCGCCAATCATCTGAAGATCGTGCAGATTTCCGATCTGCATATCAAGGCGGATTACACATATGAGAATTTGGACAAGGTCATCAAAAAGGTCAATGAGCAAAAACCGGACATCGTCATCTTTACGGGAGATTTATATGATAATTATGCGATATACCGCGATGATGAGAATGTAACGTCAGCTCTGCAAAAAATAGAAGCGGGCTATGGAAAAATCGCCTTATGGGGAAATCGTGATTATGGCGGCGGCGCAGAACGGACTTATGCGATGCTGATGCAGGACGCGGGATTTAATTTGCTGAAGAACGAGAATTACCATCTTACACTGGATAACGGCAAAAGAATCCTGTTTACAGGCCTTGACGATGCTTTGCTGGGTCATCCCGTCATGCCGGAGGGAACGAAAAACGACGGTTCGGATTTCAAGATGCTTCTGTCCCACGAGCCGGATAATGTGGATCATTATCTGGATTACGACTATGACATCGCCCTTAGCGGCCACAGCCACGGTGGGCAGATCAACATTCCGTTTCTGCCGTTTATCAACGAAAGGGCTTTGACGACTTCGGCCCTGTCATCAAAATACGGCGGCGGCATGTACGACTTTGAGGACGCAGAACTGAAACAGCTTTATGTCAATACCGGAATCGGGACGACCCATATCTCCGCCCGGTTTGGCGTGGTACCGGAAGTCACACTGTTTCATGTCTATGTTTAGAAATCAAAAGAAAATACTCTGATCAAAGCACCGGCCGGGAAATATCCCAGTCGGCTTTTTTTGTTTAAAAGTATACATGTGTTACTAATCAGAATATTATGATATAATCTCAGTAAAAGAGATCTTATGTTAAATATGGAAATTGTATGAGGGGAGAGAGATGAAGAAGAGAAATGTTTTGATCGCATGGATGCTGGTGCTTCTGCTGGCATTCTCTACAGTCAGCGTCAGCGGTGCGTCGACAGAGACGACTGCAAAAGACAGCAAGGCGAAAATTACCCTGACGGCTGTGAGCAATTCCGCCATCAAAGTCAAGTGGCAGAAACAAAAGAAGTATACCTATTACAACGTATATCGAGTGGCGGCGGAGGGGAAGACCTACAAGAAGATCGCCGCGGTGAAGGGGAACATCTATACAGATAAAAAGCTAAAGAAAGATATCATCTACAAATACAAGGTACGCCCTTACCGATATATGAAAGGAAAGAAAAGTTATGGACCGTATTCCGCCGCCAACGCCGCGGCCACAGGGGCAGACATCAAAAACTTCACCCTGGTGCTTACACAATATGCGGACAATCTTGACGTAGGTATCGATGCAGGTACGGCGGACTGCAGTGCCAACAAAAAAATTGCCGTCCTATACAGGAGCACAGAGAAGAACGGCACTTATGAGAAGATCAAAGAGCTGCGCCTTGCGCCAGCCCGCAATTTCTGGAGCGCTGCGGTCTTTGCGGACAAAAAGACAGAGGCGGGCAAGACCTACTATTATAAGCTGAAAATCAAAAAGACCATCGGCGGTAAGACCTATACCAGTAAATACAGCGCGCCAAAGACAGTCAGTACGTCGTCCATTGACGGCAGCGTCCTGGTGGATCAGTACACCATGGATCTGGATCTTGACGCAGAGAACAAAAAACTCGCAGGCGATGTGACCATGGCGCTGACCAACGAGACCACGACGACCATCCGCAAGGTGTGCATTCGGAACTTTGCCGCATCCATATTCAAAGAATTGGGAAAGGGCGGG
The DNA here is from genome assembly GCA_900551775.1 of uncultured Eubacterium sp. Taxonomy (GTDB): domain Bacteria; phylum Bacillota; class Clostridia; order Peptostreptococcales; family Anaerovoracaceae; genus Senimuribacter. The sequence continues at coordinate 2,734 of URXI01000129.1, forward strand.
AGCAACATCGAAAAGATCACCCTGGCAGGAAGAGAGCTGGAGTTTAACGCAGGGGACGACCCGTCTGTCGTCTATGTGGACCTGGGAGAAGCAGCGATGAAGCCGGGGGAATCCATTTCCCTGACGGTCACTTACGCTGTGGACATCCCTGCGCTGGCGAGCCGGTTCGGCTATCAGCAGGACGATCGCGGACAGACCTTCCAGCTGTCTTTCTGCTTCCCGGTGCTGGATCGATACGAGAACGGACACTGGAACGAGAGTCCCTATGCTTTCGGGGGAGAGTGTACCTACAATCGCATCACTGACTACGATGTGACACTGCGTGCGCCAAAGGATTATACTGTCATCGCCTGCGGCAGGGCAGAGCAGTGGAACGAAGGGCGCGGAGAATGGCGCGGCCGGGAAAACAAACATGCAGGGAGGGACAGGAATGAAAGGTATGGAAAAAAAGATAAAGACCGTGGACGGCATCCAGGTTAACCATTATCTGATTAAAGGCGCTGCAACGGATGTGATGAACAACTGTTATATGCAGTCAGCAGAAGATGCGGTGCATCTGTTCAATGAGACCTATGGCGGATACCCTTACGACCACCTGGATGTGGTACAGGGCTATCTGTATGGCGGCATGGAGTATCCGGGCATGGTACTGATCGGTATTTCAGGTCTGAAAGAGAATCTTGAGGAACCTAAATCCATGCAGGTTTATCAATATCTTTCTACCTTGATTGCCCATGAAGTTGCTCATGAGTGGTTTTACGGCGCCGTGGGTAACGACCAGTACAGCGAGGCGTGGCTGGATGAAGGCTTTGCTGAATACAGCGCATCGGTGCTCTATCTTCGGTCTGGTATGGACGGCATCAAAATGGCTGTAGCAGAAGATAAGAAAAGATCGGGCGATGAATGGTATAGCAGTGAGGCTACTCTGACTAAGGAAGCATTTGACCGGTATATGCAAAGCTATGTTGATATGATTATGAGAAGAATGAAAACCAAAATCAACTGCGCCTATGGAGATTTTGACGATCCCTCTGATTATGAAACCATGGTCTACGACGGAGGCCTGTGTTTCCTCTATGAACTGCAGCGGACCATGGGCGACCAGAAGTTTTTCGCGGCCATGAAAGAGTATTACAATACCTACTGTCTCAAAGAAGCGACGACGGCAGATTTTCTCAAAATCGTCAGGAAACATGACGACTCTGCCAAGGTGGAGGAAGTGATTTCCCGCTACATCGCAGAGTGAAAATAACAAGAATATTTTGATAACGGAAATAGTGTCACAATCATATTGACAGACTTGTAACAATCCGATAAAATGAATTGAATACATTATACAGAAAGGAGCGCATTAGCATGCTCATGCAGTAGATGCAAGGGACGCTGATGCAAGATGTAATATGCTGGAACGAGAATATTATGATAAAACCGACGAAATTATTGCATCTCATGGATCGGGACAGGCGGCACTGATACCTATTATTCAGGACATTCAGGAAGAATACCGCTATTTACCTCCTGAGTTATTGACCTACGTCGCTGAGAAGCTGAAGATTAGTGAATCTCAGGCTTACAGTGTAGCCACCTTCTACGAGAACTTTTCTTTCGAACCGAAGGGGAAATATATTATCAAGGTCTGCGACGGAACCGCTTGTCATGTGCGCAAGTCCATTCCGATCCTGGAAGCTCTTTATGGAGAACTGGGTCTTTCCAAGGAAAAACAGACGACAGAGGACATGATGTTCACTCTTGAGACCGTGTCCTGTCTTGGCGCCTGCGGTCTTGCACCTGTTTTGACCGTCAACGACAAGGTTTATCCGAAGATGACACCAGAGAACGCTATTGCCTTAGTTCACGAGTTGAGAGGAGTTTAGAGATGAGCAAGATAGTAAACAGAGAGTCTCTCGAACAGGTTCGTGAGCTTTCTAAAAAAGAAATCGACAGTAACAAATGCAGAATTCTGATCTGCGCCGGCACGGGCTGTATCGCAGGCGGATCAGGAGCGATTTACGAGAAGATGTGCGACCTTGTCAAATCGAATCCAGATATCGAGGTCTGTTTCGAGCCGGAAGTGGCCCATGGAGACGGCGAAATCGCAGTCAGAAAGAGTGGCTGCCACGGTTTCTGCGAGATGGGGCCTTTGATGAAGATCGAACCCCAGGACATCTTATACACAAAAGTGCAGTTAGAAGACTGCGAAGACATCTTCTACAGAACCATAGAAAAGGGAGAACTGATCCCGCACCTGCTCTTCAAACAGGACGGCGCGGAGTGCAAGAAGCAGGAGGATATCGCCTTCTACAAGAAGCAGCACCGCAACGTGCTGAAAAACTGCGGCCGCATCGACGCGGAGAACGTAGAAGAGTTTATCGCCATCGGCGGCTATCGCGGACTGGCTCACGCTTTGTTCGACCTGACCAAAGAAGAAGTCATCGAGGAGATCAGCAAGTCGGGTCTCAGAGGCCGCGGCGGCGCAGGCTTCCCGACGGGAAAGAAGTGGTCTCAGGTGGCAAGACAGCCTGAGCAGAAACGCTATGTCGTCTGTAACGGTGACGAGGGCGATCCGGGCGCTTTCATGGACAGAAGTATTATGGAAGGCGACCCGCACAAGATGATCGAGGGCATGGCCATTGCCGCTTATGCCGTATCTGCTGACGAAGGTTATATCTACGTCCGTGCAGAATACCCTCTTGCCATCGAGCGTCTGAAGAACGCTATCGCACAGGCAGAAGAAAGAGGACTTTTGGGAGACAACATCCTGGGTACGGATTTCAGCTTCCGCTTACATATCAACCGCGGCGCAGGCGCTTTTGTCTGCGGAGAAGGCAGCGCTTTGACGGCCTCCATCGAAGGCAACAGAGGTATGCCGAGGGTAAAACCGCCGCGTACCGTAGAACAGGGTCTCTTTGACAAGCCGACGGTGCTCAACAACGTCGAAACTTACGCCAACGTGCCGATGATCATTGCAAAGGGCGCAGACTGGTTCAAGTCTATCGGTACGGAGAACAACGCAGGAACAAAAGCCTTCGCGCTGACTGGAAGCGTAAAGCATACCGGTCTTATCGAAGTGCCGATGGGAACGACCTTGCGCGAAGTCATCTATGACATCGGCGGCGGCATCAAAGACGACAGAGAGTTCAAAGCCGTCCAGATCGGCGGACCTTCCGGCGGCTGTCTGACCAAAGAACACCTGGACATGAAGCTGGACTTCGACTCCCTGAAGAAGATCGGCGCCATGATCGGTTCCGGCGGCATGGTCGTCATGGACGACCACACCTGTATGGTAGAGGTAGCCAGATTCTTCATGAACTTCACCCAGAACGAGAGCTGCGGAAAGTGCGTGCCATGTCGTGAAGGAACCAAGAGAATGCTGGAAATCCTGGAGCGCATCGTTGAGGGAAAAGGAACCCTGGAAGACCTGGATCTGCTGGAAGAGCTGTCAGAGACCATCACGGACACAGCCCTCTGCGGGCTGGGAAAATGTGCGGCACAGCCTGTCATGAGCACGCTGAAGTTCTTCAGGGAAGAATACGAGCAGCACGTGGTGGAGAAAAAATGTATTTCCAGAAACTGCGAAGCGCTGCGAAAATTCATCATCGATCCTGACAAGTGTAAAGGCTGCTCCAAGTGTGCGAGAAACTGTCCAGCAGGCGCCATCGCCGGACAGATCAGAAAATCATATCATATTGACAATGAAACTTGTATCAAGTGCGGCGCCTGTCTGGCAGACTGTGCATTCGATGCGATACATATAGAGTGGTAGGAGGAAGAATTATGGGATTTATGACAATCAACAATAGGAAAGTAGAATTCACAGATGAGAAGAATGTTCTCACTGTCATTCGTAATGCGGGCATCGACATTCCGACCTTCTGCTACCATTCTGAATTATCTACTCACGGCGCCTGCCGCATGTGCGTAGTGGAAGACGACAAAGGAAAGGTATTTACCTCCTGTTCAGAACGTCCCCGCGACGGCATGGTGATCTTCACCAACACCCGCAGATTGCAGCACCACAGAAAAATGATCATTGAGCTGCTTCTGGCTGCCCACTGCCGCGACTGTACGACCTGTGCGCCAAACGGTATCTGCAACCTGCAGGAGCTGTCAAAACGCCTGGGCGTCAGCCAAGTCAGATTTGAAAACTACAAAGAACAATATCCGCTGGATGAGACCTCTCCTTGCGTAGTGAGAGACTTGAACAAGTGCATTCTCTGCGGAGACTGTGTGCGTATGTGCCACGAAGTGGAAGGTGTAGGCGTTCTCGGTTTTGCCCAGAGAGGCTCCAAGATGATGATCACGACGCCGTTCAAAAAGGATCTGAAGGATACCATCTGTGTCGGGTGCGGACAGTGCCGTGTGGTATGTCCGACCGGCGCCATCGTCGTCAAACAGGATATCAACCCTGTCTGGGATCTGATCGAGGACAAAAACGTCCGCGTCGTAGCCCAGATTGCACCGGCAGTCCGCGTCGCCGTAGGCGAAGCCTTTGGCATGGAGAAGGGCACCAACGCCCTGGGCCACCTGGCAGCAGCCATGCGCTACATGGGCTTTGATGACGTCTATGATACCGACTTCGGTGCGGATCTGACCGTCATCGAGGAAGCAAAGGAACTGGTAGAACGCCTGGAATCCCTGCCGCTGTTCACGTCCTGCTGTCCGGCATGGGTGAAGTTCTGCGAAGAAAAATATCCGCAGTTCAGGAAGAACATTTCTTCCTGCCGCTCCCCGCAGCAGATGTTCGGCGCTTTGATCAAAGAAGAAGCCAGAATGAATAAGGACAAAGACGGCAGAAGAACCGCGGTCGTCTCCATCATGCCTTGCACGGCGAAGAAGGCAGAAATCCTGCGTCCGGAGCATTATACAGAGGGCGAGCAGAACGTGGATTACGTGCTGACGACCACAGAAATCGCAGACATGATCAAAATGGCAGGTATCGACCTGGCTGAGATCACGCCAGAAGCGCTGAACATGCCGTTCGGTATGTCCTCCGGCGCCAGCGCCATCTTCGGCGCAACCGGCGGTGTAACAGAAGCCGTGCTCCGTTATCTGACCAACAGCAACAGAGCAGCTGAAATGGACGAAATCAAGTTCTGCGGCGTCCGCGGAAACGACGCCATCAAAGAAGCTACTGTGAACCTGAACGGCAGAGATGTGCATATCGCCATCGTAAACGGCCTGGGCAGCGCGTCAAAGATACTGGATCAGATGGAAGCCGGAGAAATCAAATACGATTTCGTGGAGGTCATGACTTGCAGATACGGCTGCGTTAACGGCGGCGGACAGCCTGTCCTGCTGGGCGTCGAAAACGAAACCAAGCTGGCAAGACAGGGCGGACTCTATCGTTTCGACAGCCGTTCCCAGATCAAGTCTTCCGGACAGAACCCGGTTGCACTGAGCCTCTATGACGGCATCCTCAAAGGCAAAGAACACAAGTTGTTACATAACGAAGAAGTATAAACGTAAATAGAATGCAAAAACCAGGACCGCCTGGCTTCGCGATAGGTTCATCGCTGGCTGGCGGACCTGGTTTTTTTCTGATATAATCAAAGGCAAAGAAAGCGAGGATCAGATTATGAAAAAGTTTATCATTGAAGATGGCGTATTCGATATCTTTCCCTATTTGGAAATCGGCATTGTGACGCTGCATGGCGTTGATAACAAAGGATCGGGCGGAGAAGACATGCTGAAGGCTGTGTGTGAAGAAATTGCCCGGGCTGGAGAAGTTTCTCCTTATGTCACCGAGTATAAAGAGGCCATGAAACTGATTAAGAAGAAAAAAGGCGCGGCGGCCTCCATCGATGCTATGACGAAACGGATTCTGAAAGGCGGCACAATCGGCTCCATCAATAAAGCTGTCGATATCTATAATTTTGTTTCCCTGAAACACTGCTTCACCTGTGGCGGCGAGAATCTGGATCGGATTCAGGGCAATATGGTTTTGGGTTTTGCCAGGGGCAATGAGGCGTTTATTCCTTTGGGGGAAGATGAAAATGCTCCGCCTCGTGAAGGAGAACTGATCTATTATGATGAGGCAGGTGCTATTGTCAGAAGCTGGCTGTGGAGGGAAGCGGATCGGACCAAAATAACCGAAGAAGCCAAGAATATCCTGCTCTACATGGAATGCATCAACCCGAAGCGGCACGAAGCTTTTTCCCAGGCGGTTCAGGAATTGGCGCAGATCGCAACAGAGCGCTTGGGCGGGGAAGCGTCCATTGCATTTCTTTCCAAGGAAAAGCCAGAGACTGTCATTGAGAAATAGGAAAATGTTTCGTAAAACATGCTATAAGAAAAGAGAGTGCTCGTGTATCACTCTCTTTTTTACTAATTAAAATGTCGAAACCATTCGTATGTTATATCTTTTTTGTTTAGGCTTATATACATTTGAATATGCTTTAAATCTTTTGGTGGTATATCTGCATGAACTTTAGGCAATGGAAATCATCTCAGATTGTTTCTTTTCTGCTTTCATTATACTATTCTTGCCATCTGAATACAATAACATCAGAGCAAAACAGGATGTATGGCGCATAGAGGTCTTTCCTATGTGCCTCTTGTTTCTCTTTTGCTCAAAAGACGTTTTTTTGCTGAATTGGAAAAAATAATTTGAGCGTGTATTTGCAAGGGTTACAGCCGCTGACCTCCTGAAATCATCATGAATTCTCGCGAGAAATGCCCAAATTTCAAGGGCTAGAAGGTTTTTTCCAAAACGACCTTTTTTGGCGATTTTTGCAAAAACGATGGAGATGCCGGGCGATTTGCGGCTAGGGATTTACGCTCGAATTTTGTATACTGGATAATGCACAAAGTATTACCAAATAGTAACTATGTTTTTGTGTGCAAAAACAATAAACGCTGGCAATTGCTAAAGCTCTTTATTTTTTACGCACAAATGATTGACAATTCAAAATTTTAGTAATAAAATTAGTTAAACTATTAACAAAAGCCACTATTTTCTGATTTATTTGAAGGAGAGCAAAATGTGTAACTGCAACGAAATGACGAAAAAGTTTGAACAGCTTGACGAAATCATTGCCAAGCACAAGGAAGAGCGAGGCGCTCTGATCCCGATCCTTCATGAGGCACAGGAGGTCTTTGGATACCTGCCTTATGAAGTACAGGAGCGGATTGCCGACGGACTGGGAATTTCAATGGCAAAGGTGTATGGAGTTGTGACCTTCTATTCGCAATTCTCACTGAAAAAGAAGGGGAAGTACAAGATTAATGTCTGTATGGGTACCGCCTGCTACGTAAAGGGTGCCAACGATATCATGGGTAAATTCCTGGAACGGCTTTCAATCGAAGTCGGGGAGTGCACGGCTGACGGCAAGTTCTCACTGGATTCTTGCAGATGCATCGGCGCTTGCGGTCTTGCACCGGTTGTAACCATCAACGACGAAGTCTACGGAAGATTGACGCCGGAACAGGTAGAAGAAATCTTAGACGAATATGAGCGGATGTAGATAGCAGGAGGAGAGAATGAGTAAGACAATAAAAGAGATCCGGGAGATCAAAGAAAAAACCCTGGCATCGTTTGGAAACAGAATCGGAAACGATGACAACAAGCTTTACATAATGACCTGCTGTGGTACGGGCTGTACTTCATCAGGCGCAATCAAGAATAGAGAAAAGTTAGATGAACTGATGGAGAGAGACGGCCTGCAGGACAGAGTGCAGTTTGTAAAGACGGGCTGCTTCGGACTTTGCGCAGAAGGACCGATTTTGATGGTCTATCCTGAAAACGTGATGTACACCAACGTCACACCTGACGACATCAACGAGATCTGGGAAGCCCATATCAAAAACGGCAGAGTTGTAGAAAGATTGAAATCAGAAAACGAGCTGAACTTCTTCTCAAAGCAGATGAGAATTTCACTCCGAAACTGCGGCAGAATCGATCCGGAAAATATTGACGAATATATTGCCTATGGCGGCTATGAAGCCCTTGGGAAAGTGCTGACAGAAATGGAACCGGAAGACGTCATCAAGACCATCAAAGATTCCGGCCTCAGAGGACGAGGCGGCGGCGGATTCCCTGCCGGTGTCAAGTGGCAGTTTGCGGCTGAGCAGCAGGTAAAAGAAAAGTATGTCTGCTGTAACGCCGATGAGGGTGATCCGGGCGCATTTATGGATCGTTCCA
>URXI01000130.1 GCA_900551775.1 uncultured Eubacterium sp.
TCAACACCTTTCCAAGCTGCGCACATCCAACGGCTATCTTCGTGTAAAGAAAACCATCAAACGTGCCTTAAACCGAATCCCCGTAATAGGGGATGACCTTTCCACAAATATCGGCCATGCAAAAGACAGAATCAAGTATGCGCTCCTATCCGGCGGTGTGATCTTTGAAGAGCTGGGCTTCACTTATCTGGGACCCATCAACGGTCATAATATTCGTGAAACAATCGAAGTTCTGGAACTGGCAAAGCATGTAAACGGGCCGGTATTTATTCATGTCATAACGAAAAAGGGCAGGGGGTATCGTACGGCGGAAATTGATCCAAATAAGTTCCACGGAATCAGTCCCTTTGATCCAGAAACCGGTAAGGTTTTAAAACCTTCTGGCATGACATACTCTAAGGTGCTAGGTGCGACAATTGAAGCCATGGCGAGCGACAACAAAAAAATCACAGCCGTCTCTGCCGCTATGTGTGATGCAACCGGTCTCACCGGTTTTGCAAAAAAATACCCTCGGCAGTTTTTTGACGTGGGAATTGCAGAAGCCCACGGCGTTACCTTCGCTGCGGGTTTAGCAAAAGCTGGCATGAAACCACTAGTAGCGATATATTCCTCCTTTTTACAGAGGGCTTATGACCAGATCATTGAGGATGTCTGTATTCAGAATCTTCCCGTGGTCTTTGCAATCGACAGAGCGGGAATCGTCGGCGCTGACGGTGAAACACACCATGGACTGTTTGATATCACTTACTTGACATCCATGCCTAATATGACCGTTTTCGCTCCCTCTGACGGAAACCAGCTGGAAGCTATGATCCAATACGCATTTTCTTTGGATGGCCCTGTAGCCGTCAGATATCCGCGCGGGGACTGCTGTTATGATACAAAAAAAACGCTGGCATTTGATGGAAAAAACCAACGGATATTTACGGGTAAAGATCTTGATATCTGGGCAGTCGGTAAAATGCTGCAGACTGCTCTGGAAACGAAAGAACAGTTAAAAGCACAGGGCATCGATGCCGGAGTTGTAAATGCGGGCGTCATCAAACCACTGGATTTGTCCTGTCTTGAAGAAAAAACAAAGCTCGTTGTTACCATAGAAGATGGTTTGCTGGCTGGCGGCTTTGGCGAAAAGTTTATCGCAGAATCTGGGGTTTCAGACGTTCTGACCTTTGGCTGGCCTGACGCCTTTGTCGAACACGGCGACTGCGACAGCCTGTACAAAAAATATGGCATCGACGCAGACTCCATTACAGAAAGGATTTGTGAACATCTTGAAAGAAAGGCTTGACGTTTTATTAGTAAAAAAGGGAATTTATCAGTCCCGTGAAAGAGCAAAAGCCTCAATTATGGCAGGCATCGTCTTCGTAGACGGCCAAAAGAGCGATAAAGCAGGGAACATGGTTGATACCGAGGCAGAAATCTTTGTGAAAGAAAACATCTGTCCTTACGTGAGCCGCGGCGGGTTGAAATTAGAAAAATCCATGAAAGAATTCAATTTGGATTTACAGGATAAGGTCTGTATGGATATCGGCGCTTCCACCGGCGGCTTTACCGACTGTATGCTGCAAAACGGCGCCGTCAAAGTCTACGCCATCGACGTAGGTTACGGTCAGTTGGACTGGAAGCTGCGTACAGACGACCGTGTGGTCAATATGGAAAAATGCAACGTCCGATATCTGGACACTGACACGATTGCAGAACCCATCGATTTTATCAGCATCGATGTATCATTTATCTCTTTGAAGCTGATTTTTCCCGTGGCAGCAAAAGTGCTGGCCGAAGATGGTGAAATCGTCTGCCTCGTAAAACCGCAGTTTGAAGCTGGCAGGGAACAGGTGGGCAAGAAGGGCATCGTCCGCGACCGCAAAGTCCACGAGGAAGTCATCGAGAACGTGATCAATTACGCCAGGGAAAATGGGTTATATCCGCAGGGACTGACCTTTTCTCCAGTAACCGGCGCAAAAGGTAATATAGAATATCTTTTAGCCCTTTCCAAAATGGAAAAAATGAGTTATAATAATAGTGTATGTTGTATACAAACAGTCGTCGAAAACTCTCACGCAGAGTTAGAATAATTTTATATAAAAGGAGATCTGAGAGAAATGAAATTATCAAACAAAGTAGAAGCAATGCAGTTTTCACCAATCAGAAAGTTCAACCCGATTGCGCAGAAAGCAAAGGATGCAGGTAAGAAAGTTTACCACCTGAACATCGGACAGCCGGACGTGGAAACTCCAGCATGCTTTATGGATGCTATCAGAAACTACCAAAACAAAGTCATCGCTTATGCAGAATCCGGCGGAATCACTGATCTGCAGGACGCAGTATCCGATTATTTCAAGACTTATGACATCGCGATCCGAAGAGAAAACATGATCGTCACAACAGGTGGTTCTGAAGCCTTGACCATGACTTTCCTTTCCATCTTAAATGAAGGAGACGAAGTTCTGATTGCAGAACCGTTCTACACAAACTACCATACTTTTGCTACTTCCGCAGGCGGAAAAGTGGTTCCTATCACGACAAAGGCAGAAGAAGGTTATCACTATGCAAAGAGAGAACAGATTGAGCCGCTGATCACAGAAAAGACAAAGGCAATCTGCTGCATCAACCCGGGCAACCCGACAGGAACTGTTCTGACAAAAGAAGAAATGAAGCTGATCGGCGATATCGCAAAGGAACACGATCTCTGGATCATCGCTGATGAAGTTTACAGAGAGTTTGCTTACGACGGAAGAGAAGCGGTTTCCTTTGGACAGATTAAAGAAGTAGAAGACAGAGTTATCATCATCGACTCTGTATCCAAAAGATTCTCCGCTTGCGGCGCTAGAATCGGGTTCTTGATCTCCAAGAATACAGACTTTATCAAAAACGTCATGAAGATTGCTCAGGGAAGACTCTGCGTATCCACCGTTGACCAGGTAGGTGCTGCCGCTCTGTTCAGACTGCCAAAAGAATACTACGAAGAAGTCAAAGCAGAATACTGCGCAAGAAGAGACGTGGTTTATGAGGAACTGATGAAGATACCTGGCGTTGTTGGACAGAAGCCTGGCGGATCGTTCTACCTGACTGCAAAACTTCCAGTAGACAACATCGAAGACTTCCTGATGTTCTTACTGACTGAATTCGACGACAACGGCGAAACTGTCATGTTCGCACCGGCAGAAGGCTTCTACGCTACACCGGGTCTGGGCAAAGACGAAATGCGTATCGCATACGTTCTGAACCAGGAAGACATGAGAAGAGGCGTTGAGCTGATCAGACTGGGCATCGAAGCTTACAATAAGAGATAATTACGAGAACTACATAAATGTACGACCTAAAATCGCCTGCATGCAGGCGATTTTATTTTGTTTCAAAAACGCAAAACCCATTGACAAATGATTGCAAAAGTATTATTGTATTAAATATATAATACAATAATACACGATATCTGAAAGAGAGGCGGGACATGGAAAAAAGCAAAACGAAAACTATTATCCTCGTTGTCATCGTATTTTCGGTGGCGGCTTCTGCCTTTGCGGGCATCTTTTTCTACAGCATAACCAACCGCATCCGCACTGATCGAAAGCGCTTTGCGTCCCTAGACTGGGCAGTGCAACTGAATCAATACGACCGTATTGAATCCGTGGATACAGACAAGGAGCTTTATACCGCCTATAAAGGTGAGGCAGACTTCCTCATCGACGGCAATGGCAGGCAGGTAGCGCGATCCTCTGATGATATAAAAAACAGCCATGTCCTGACCGTGTTTACAAAGGGAGATAAAGAAGGCTACAAATATCTTGACGGAACGCTCGCCATCAAAGCGGAATTTGATGAGGCTTATGACTTTGACGGGGGATATGCAAAGGTTTCGAAAGATGGAACTGATTATTTTGTCATCGATACCAAAGGCCGAACCGTCTTTCAGCCAGAAAAAAAGACGTCCGAACTTGAGCAAATCTATGGTAGGTATTTTTTATTCTATAAAGACTATCATCGCTCCGTGATAAACGTGGAAACCGGAGAAATTATAGAAAATGTGAACTTTTATGACATGTTTCACGATGTAGGGGAAGGCATGTTTGCAGCAAAAGCCGACTTTTCCTGGGATGATGTGGAGCCGATGTATCTCCTCGATAAGAACTTTCGCACAATGCACGGCGGCCAACTCTATGGACAGATCGGCTGTTTTGGCCAGGGGCTCTGTTACGTGCAGAAGCTAGTGGGCGCAACGGAAGAGGAAAACGAGAATTATCAGGTGGAAAACGGCTACATGAGCAAGGACGGAGAGATTGTGGTTAAAACGGACAAAGCGATTTTCGGCTGTAAATTCGCCGAAGGCAGGGCTCTGGTGTATGAAAAAAAGCGAATCAGCTGTATTGATCAATCTGGCAGGGTATTATTTTCCATCAAGCCGGCAAAAGATTTTGAGGAAAAACTGGGAACAGATTTTGAATACCGCTACGCCCAGTGCTACTTCCGAGACGGCAAGGCCATCGTCTATGATGGAAGACACTATGGCCTTGTCAACAGAAATGGGAACTGGGCAATTCAGCCCGTCTTTGACGAGATGACTTATGCCGGAACGGACAAGCTTCTCGTCGAATACAAAGGAATAAGCGGAATGATCAGGGTAAAGTGAGGTGAGAGAGATGTTGATGAAATCAATCGAGATGAATATCAGGATGATTCAGAATCCTATGGGGGTATCCCTTACGTTTTTCGTACTTGTCGCCGCCTCCTGGATTTTTATGCCGCTGCTTGCACTTTTCGGCACTTTGTTTCTTATTCTGGTTCCCGTGATCTGCAGCTACGTCGCCTATAACCGGCTTTTCAACAAAAGTCTTTACGGTGAAGAAGCGGCCGTCTATGCCACGCTGCCGCTGTCAGGGCGGGACATTGTCCTCGGGAAGGTTTTCGCTATCATGGTTTGGGAGATCGCAGCCTGGCCAATTCTCCTTCTTGGCGTGATCGGTGCCTATCTATACTCTGATCCGGGATTGATTAGAATGGCTATCGATTCCCTGCTCAGTGAGTTGGTCTACCGAGGCGTCAGCCCGGTTACCATAGGGCTTCTGATCGGCGTTTCTACTGTACTGTTCTCGTTTTACAGTTTCTTTGGAGGCGTTTACATGCTTTGGTTTCGATTTGCACTAAAAAAATACACGCCTAAACTGAGCAAAAGGGTGAAGGGCGTGGTCAATGTGTTTCTTGCCTGTCTCGTCATGGGAACCATTCGCTTGGGCACAGAGTATTTCGTTCAGGGCGTATGGAACCTGGGCGTGGCGCTGCTTCTAATACTGGCAGTCGTTCACATTTTGCTTAGTATAGCCGCCTGGAAGATGTACAACGCCAGCGTCGCATATTTTGATGAGGGATATAGTCCAGAGTAAAAAAAGCTGTATTTACATTATTTTACAAAACACTTGATTTTGATTGTTGTTCATGATACACTTCCATTAATTAACATAATAATTAAAAGGAGGTAATTATGGATGAATTATACAAACAAGAAGAGTGTGCCTCAGCGCAATTATCAGGACACCGTTTTTCGCAAACTATTCTCTGAACCTGAGGCTGCGATTGAACTGTTCAACGCATTGGAAGGGACTGATTTTGAAGCCGATACACCGGTTGAATTTACAACTTTGGAGGATGCAGTCTATGTCGGTCTGAAAAATGATCTCGGCTTTATTATCAATGATAAGTTTCTCCTTCTAAGCGAGTCACAGAGTACAATCAATCAAAACATGCCGCTGCGTATGCTGGAATACATTGCGAGAACCTACGAGACGATAATCCCTATGGCAGAGCTGTATTGGCGAAAGAACCTGAAAATACCAGCGCCTGAATTTTTCGTTTTCTACACCGGAAGTGAGAAATGGGATGTTTCTGAACTAAGGCTTTCGGACAGCTATCTCGGAGATGCGCCAGAAAATTCACTTGAGCTTATAGTCAAAGTCATCAAAATGGAGTATAATAAGGAAAACGACAATGACAAAACAAATAAGGTACTGGAAAGAAGTGAGAAGCTCAGAGGCTACAGCACTCTCCTCGGATATATTCGGGCATACAGAAGGGAAGGCTGTGGCCTGAAAGAAGCAATTGATACAGCTATTTCACGTTGTATCCGTGAGAACATTCTCAAAGACTTTCTGGAGCACAACAGTCCGGAGGTGGGAAGCATGCTATATAATGATATTACAAGCGAAGAATTCGCTGAAATCCGAGCACAAGAGGCGCGTGAAGACGCTTTTAAAGAGGCTTTCGAAAAGGCAAGAAAGGAAGGCATCCTGAATCTGATATCCACATACAAAGAGTTCAACCTGTCCAGAGATGAGGCTTTAAAGAAATTACTGGAGAAATACCCTATGGATGAGGATGCTGCATTATCTTATATGGAAGACTATGATGAGAGGTAACCGTGGAATATTCGAAAGAAGATTTGATAGAAGCGAAAAGACAAATTGATTCGTCTCTGCACAAGTTGAGAGAGACCATAAAGACTTTCGAAGGAAAAGAAAATGCAGAGCGATATAAATCTCAGATCACATTGGCGAAGAGAAGGGTAAAGGCCTTTGAAATCGCAAACTATTTTATCGAAAAAGAACTGAAATAACTGCTGCTGACTTAGCGGCATAAAAAGCAGGAAGGTATAATGTCTTCCTGCTTTTGTGTTATCATGGACGCGGATCTTAGCGTTCATGCATTTTCCTTGCAAATCCAACTTCCTTGTTTCATTCAAAGCGTATTTTTGGTATAATAATAGACGTATAGCAAAGTAACAGAAAACATTTGGAAAGAGGTTCTTATGAGCAAGCTATCGTTTCAAACTTTTTGCATCGAATTCTATAGCCATCACATCGGCATGTTCAGCAACGAAGTCTACGAGCTTTTTGAAAAAGAGGGCGTGCTGCAGCTTTTAGAGGATGACTACGAAGATTTACATGGAATGGGCATGGAATACATGATGCAGTTCATAGATGATTATTTAGGAAGGGAACAAGGATGATTCTATATCACGGTTCTACGGCGATAGTAAAACAACCGCAGATTATAACAAAAGAAATCGGTAGAGACTTTGGTCCTGCCTTCTATACTACAGATATCAGAGAGCAGGCGAGCCGATGGGCAAAGAGAAAAGTCAGGCTTAGTTTGAAACGGACAAGAAACAGCGCTGATTCTTACGTTTCTGTGTATGAATGGGAACAAAATTCCTCTCTGAATATCTAAAATTTATAGAATCTATAAAAGTGTGAGTGAGGTCATGGAACATTATTTGATTAGAGCAACAATTATCCCGGAGATCATCCGTATGATTGCTGACAAATATAACTTAACAGAAAAACAACGGAATCATGTGGTGCCGCTATTCCGTGCCCTTTTGGATTTCTGGAATCAGTTTCTTCTGGTACCGGATATTTGCGGTGGTTCTTTTGGTGCTGGCCTGTACAGTTGGAATAATTTGGATTTTCCGCTGTTATGAGAGGATATTAGAGAAATACGAAAGATAAATCGCTGGGGGGGAGGTTTTACCATGTCAGAATGGAATGTATACTACGATAGCTTTTTCTACGCCGATCTGCAAAAACCGAAGACGCAAAAATCCGGTGTGGAAATTTCCATCAACAAAACTTTTCTTTGGGGCGCGGAGGAATGGAAAGTCTTATCCATGTACCTCTTTGACAAAGGACCCGTCTTTCACCTTTGCAAGAGAATCAAAGATGAGACGATTCGTGAGTTTTATGACAAATGGGGTTATTTGATGCAGATGGCAAAAGAGGGACGCCGCGATGAAATCTCCATGGCCGAAAGGGAAATGATGGACTCTGACAGTCCATATAAGGAGACACCTGCTATTCACATTGCAATTGACGGAAACTCTGTAGATTCTGGATACTCTATGAGTAACGCCTGGATTCCACTTTGTTATGATAACTCTGAGTTTTGTAAAAACATGCCCCATATCCTAAGTCATTATTCACTGGAGGATTCCGACGGCTGGCTCATCATCCATATAGAGGGCGAGTGGCCTGAGGATTTTACTGGCGTATACAGCATCAGCCAAATAGAAATTTCCCTGGAAGCTGACGACGTTGAAATAGCCGGTCCACGTTTTACAGTCAAAGAAGAAGGAGAGGAAATCCGGTTTATCAGACCGCTTACAGGCCAGCAGCATACGATGAAAATCCTGTCATTTACGGAGCCTGATTCCCTAGATAACCGTGAAGAAGGTGACCATTGGCATTATATGCAGTTCTTTTATACCCTTGAACCAGATCTTCCCGAAGATATCTTCTCTGTCAGAGACTGTTCCTATGGTGAGACAGGAGGCGCTGGTGTACTACTTGTCTGTGATGAAGAAGACGATGCTGTTCACACTGCGTTTTCCTCCTTTTATTTCAATCTGCCTGACGAAATCGAGTGGCGCATAGTCTTCCAGGAGAAGATTAAAGAGGATCTCACCCTGACTTTACAAGCAGGCAGAGATTTTGGTATAATAAAATAAATCATCCATGACATAACAAACAACCAAGAAAAGGAGAAAATACATCTATATGGCGAACAAATTATCCCCCATGATGCAGCAATACTTAGAGATCAAGGCAGATTATCAGGACTGCATTATGTTTTTCAGGCTGGGAGATTTTTACGAGATGTTCTACGACGACGCAATCGAAGCGTCTCGGGAATTAGAATTAACACTGACAGGCAAGAACTGCGGTCAAGAGGAAAGAGCTCCCATGTGCGGAGTTCCTTTTCATTCCGCAGATACCTATATCGCCAGGCTGGTGGAAAAGGGCTACAAGGTGGCAATCTGCGAACAGACGGAGGATCCAGCCGCGGCAAAGGGCATCGTCAGGCGGGAGGTCATACAGATCGTCACGCCGGGTACTGTGACTTCCCAAACCATGCTCAACGAGAAAGAAAACAACTACCTGGCTTCCGTTTATATGGACAAACGCGGCATGTCCATCTCTTACTGCGATATCTCCACCGGCGAGCTGTATACGACAGAAGAGACCACAGGCCTCAATCTCTTTGAAGACGTCCTCAACGAACTGGTAAAGATCGATGCCAAGGAAATCATGATCAACGAATCCTTTGCCGTTAATTACGGGGAAGACGAGATCAAGGCTGTAACTGGCGGATTTCTCTTCGTGATGAATGATGCCTATTACGCAGAAAAAGCCGCAGAAGACGCAATTAAGGCTCAATTCGGGGCCGTCTCGCTGACATCCCTGGGACTTGCCGAAAGAGACCTCTGTATCCTTTCCCTAGGCGCGCTTTTGGCCTACCTGCTGGAGACCCAGAAGCAGAACCTGAAACAGCTGACACGCTGCCAATTCTACGAGATTGGCAAACACATGTCCCTGGACAAAGCGACCCTGCGCAACCTGGAAATCACAGAGACTTTATACGACAAAAAAATACAAGGCTCCCTCCTGGGCGTTTTGGACAAGACCGGAACCGCCATGGGAAGCCGCAAGCTGAAGCAGTGGCTGCGGGAGCCCCTCAACAACGCTGCCGAAATCAATCTGCGCCTTGACGCCGTGGAAGAACTGACTCAGCAGCCCATGTTAGAAAACAACATCAGAGAAGCTTTGAAGCAGGTCTACGACTTTGAACGACTGACTGGCAGAATCGCTTCCGGAAACGCCAACGGCAAAGATCTCATCGCCCTGAGGAATTCCATTTTCGTCCTGCCGGAGATCAAAGGCGAACTGGAATACACCGAATCCGCGCTGCTGAGGCACCTCTGCGGGCAGATTCACGATCTGACCCATATCTATGATCTCATCGAAAGTGCCATTTGCGACGATCCGCCGTTCACCATCAAAGAGGGCGGCATCATCAAAGAAGGCTATTCCGAGGAACTTGACAACATCAAATTCTCCATCAAAGATGGCAAGCAGTGGATCGCCAACTTAGAAAACGCCGAACGGGAACGCACCGGCATCAAAAATCTGAAGGTCGGGTTCAACAAAGTCTTCGGCTATTACATCGACGTGACCAAATCCAACACCGGGCTGGTTCCAGAGGACTACATCAGAAAGCAGACTTTGGTCAACAACGAACGCTACATCACGCCGGAGCTGAAAGAAATGGAAAACCTGGTCCTCAACGCGGAGACCAAGATCAATCAGCTGGAGTACGAGCTGTTCACCGAAATCCGCGCAGAGATCCAAGGGTTTATCAAAGAAATTCAAGAGACCTCCCAGGCCATCGCGCAGCTGGACGTGCTCTGCTCCTTCTCCAACGTGAGCAACAAGCTGGGTTATGTCAAGCCCATCATCGACGAAAGCCTGGAGCTGCAGATTGAGAAGGGGAGACATCCGGTCATCGAGCAGATGATCTCGGACGGCATGTTCGTTTCCAACGACACCTACCTGAACGATACGGATACCAGCATGCTGATCATCACCGGCCCCAACATGGCAGGTAAATCCACCTACATGCGGCAGACCGCTTTGATTGTCCTCATGGCCCAAGCCGGCTGTTTTGTTCCTTGCGAATACGCGCGCATCGGCGTGGTGGACAGAATCTTCACGAGAATCGGCGCTTCGGACAACCTGGCGCAGGGACAGTCCACCTTCTTCGTGGAAATGAGTGAGCTTGCATACATACTGAACTGCTCCAAGGAGCGGAGCCTGATCATCTTGGACGAGATCGGCCGCGGTACCAGCACCTATGACGGGCTTTCCATTGCCTGGGCAGCCGTGGATTACCTCTGCAACGAGAAAACCCACATCAGAACCCTGTTCGCAACCCATTACCATGAACTGACCGTCTTGGAAGAGCAGATCAAAGGGGTGCGCAACCTCAACGTGGACGTTTCTGAGGAAAATGGCAATAT
>URXI01000131.1 GCA_900551775.1 uncultured Eubacterium sp.
AGGCCCGCCACGGCCGCGCCTTCGCCGGCCTGCTGAAGCGCTACTTCGGCGAGTAATCGGCGCGGAAACATAGCTTTCTATCAAGAGGGAATCGCGAAAGCGGTTCCCTCATTTTATTTTGACAATTCGGTGTGCAACTTCATGTGCAACTTTGGCGGTTTTCAGCGGGCTGGAAAAGACGATGTGCAACTTACAAATGTGCAACCCTGAAATCAGGAGAAATCATCATCTAACGACAACTTTAAGTCAACTTTTGAAGTCTTTGAAGTGAAAACCATCATCTTTTGAGGTATGTTCAAGCATCTTTTTGATAAGGTGTTGTCACACGTTCTCTAAGTGGCAAAGCATATCGTCAAATTCAGTTTTCTCCATGTAGGCACCATCTTCATCAGATGGTGTTTTTATTATATCACTTGTCATGGTTATAGTACAGCTTTTCTTATCGCCAATGCTATACTTTAATCACAGAGAGGGAAACAGAAAAGAAAAAACAACCCTCAAATATGAAAAACAAAAGGAGAAAACAAAAAATGAAAAAGAACACTATCGTAATCGACTTTGAAAGCAATGAGGCCCGTGTCACCAAGGCTTTTGCCAAGGCAGCAAGCATTTTCGGCACGCCGGAGTATGAGGAGTGGAAAGCCTGCCGTGAGCAGAATCCCGGAATACGTCTCGTCACAAAGACCATTAAGAAGAAATCCGACAAGCGCACTTACAGGAATATGACTTATAAGAACATGGAGAGATATATCACAATAAACAGTCCTGAGCTTGTGGCGGAGTTCAAGCAGCAGATTACGCAGTCCAGAATTCAGGAGGCTCCATATCGCGCCGTGCTCGCTTGGTTCCTTACAAAGTTCAATGACTACGACAGTTATAAGACTTTCTTTGACAGCAACGATGATAATCAAATTGGTTCTGGCAATACAAGTCCTGACAATATAAGCACGCTTGCCATGGCGTCAAATCAGTAAGCCGTGCCTTTGAAATACACTTTTCAGAAATGGGAGGAATAAAAATGAAGAACAACTACAGGATTAACTTTGCTACAGACACGCTGATTATGAGCAAGTCTTTTGAAGAGGCCGCACATAATCCTTATTCAAATGAGTACAAGATACTCCAGCAAATCCGCTCAGATTTCCCCGGTCTGGTTATCCAAAGGAAAACCAGGCGCTCTCCTAAGGGGGCAAGGCCAAACAAAAATCTGACCTATGATAATATGATAAAGTACATGAGCGTGTATGAGAACGCCGGTGAACTGCTCTCTGAGTTCAACACAGTAAGAGCGCAGTCACTACAGGCAACAAGTCCTTACAACTACGTTCTATCATGGTTCAATGAGCGGTTCCCCCAGCACCGTGAGCCTGCGGCGGCGCCTGACGGCAAGCCTAAAATGGTTTCCATCTCGAACGCAGAGAACGCAAGTTATCCTGATGCCGTGGGAGCATGATATGAATATACGCATAAAGAAGCGGACGGTACGAGTCACAGTACCGTCCGCAATTTATTTTTGCAACATCCGCTCAACAAGAGCCTGTACAAGCAGCAAGTCCTTTTCGCTCAGCCGCTCCATATCGGCAATCACAGTTTTCTGCAATTTGGGATTACTCACCGTCTCGCTGAAAAACTCAACCGGGGTTATTTCAAAGTAATCACAGATTGCAAACAGCTCTGTCAAAGAGGGCAGAGCCTTCCCCGATGATATGTTGTTGATATATCCCCTGCTGTGTCCGAGGTCATAGCTCATTTTATATTCAGACACGCCCTTTGCCATGCGGAGCTGAGTAATCCGTTCTCTAACAAAGCTGGCTTCCATTGCATCGCCTCCTTGTTTACACCAAGGATAGACGCAATAGCGCGGGAATTATACTAATTAAAAATGTGATAACTATTGAATAGCCCTCTTAAAAATGTTATTATAGTCTTTGAAATGAAATACTCACAGAAACAACATTTTAGAAAGTGATATGCGCCTCCATCAAGAGCAACGTGAACTGGTGTTGTTGGCCTCTGCAAGCCTATTCAAGCGACTGGAGGTAAACAGACAAAAGGCGTAAGGCGGTTTCCCTGTCCTTTGGACGGCAGTCAGCCAGATGAGCCATCAATTCCTCTTGCTTTGCGGTCAGCTCTTCATCGTCCTTTGTGAGTATCTCATCCGGGGTTATGTACAGCGCGTCACAGATACGAAGAACTGTTTCAAGGCGCATATTAACGGTTCCGCGCTCGATCTCTGCGTATGTCCGGTAGGACAATCCGGCGGACTCCGCCACTTCGGATTGTGTCATTCCGTACTTCTTGCGTATAGCCAGCAGTTTGTTGCCAATCTCATGTAAATCCCAAACAAGCATTTCTCTTCCTCCTATAAGGCGGATATAGGAATTATAATTCCCTATTGCCTTGACAAACAGGAGCGTTACTGCCATAATTATAGGAAGAATAGTTCATATTAATTACTTAGCAAGCAAGTGAGGGCCAAACAAGAGCCTCACAGAAAGGGGAAAAAATATGAAGAAAAAGTTGTTGCTATTGCTTGTTATATGTCTTGCGGCGGCAGCCTTGACCACAGGCGCTGCGGCGGACGGCGACGCGCAAGGTAGTAATGTTCAATACGGTTCTATAAATAATAATCAAATCTCTTGGTCATACGACTCAGACAGCCATTTTCTTACCATTGAATGCAACGTAGAAACTGGAACGTCAATAACGCTTAACAGTGACATGGTTCGCAATATAGTTGACGCAATCAGCGCAAGCGAAAAAAATCCCCTGCTCGTGGACAGGTTGGAAGTTAACGGCTTTTACAGAATTGAGGATGAGGCTTTTTTCCGTACTACTAGAATAGCTATAAAAGAGCTGGTATTGGGCGAGCCGCTCACGCTCATAGGCATAAAGGCTTTTTCTTATCAGGAACAACTAACTACTGTTACTTTTCCCAAAGGACTATATAGTGTAGATGAAGAAGCGTTCAGTAATTGCGCATCACTTATATCTGTAGAATTTAATGATTTAGCTGACTTCGCATCCTTGGGCGAAGGTGCTTTTCGCGACTGTACATCATTGAAGTCTATAAAAATCCCATCATTCAATGATTTAGGAGAATATGCGTTTTATGGCTGTTCTTCTCTTGAAACTGCATACATAATGGCGAACATGGTTGATGCTTTTGCATTTTCTTATTGTTCCAGTCTCAGAAATGTTACTTTGGATGGCGTGGAATACATTGATGGCACAGCATTTTTCAGTGGCTGCGGAGATATTTCAATTACCATAAAGAATGTCGATGTCCTGCGCGGATATGGTTCTGTTGTCAATTCTTTTACGCAACAACCTATTGTATTTATGAGTGATTGCATTACAAGCGTTACATTTGAAGAAGGCGTTAAACGGATAGACGCCTCTACGTTTATTGAGTGTACTTCCCTTACCACAGTAAACATCCCCAATACCGTGGAATCTATAGGCTCATACGCTTTCGGGAGCTGCACCGGGCTTGAATCTTTTACTATTCCTGACAGCGTAACTTCAATTGATGAATACGCATTTTCAAAATGCTCTTCATTGACAAGTATAACTCTACCCGAGAACCTGAAGACGATAAGCGATGGGACTTTCAGCGAATGTTCTTCATTGGCCGGCATTGACATTCCCAACACTGTGACAAAAATAGGTGCAAACGCATTTTATCAATGTGAAGCGCTCAATAATGTAGAGATACCGGACAGTATTACAGTTATAGGTGAAAACGCATTTGCAGATTGTTCATCCCTGACGTCAGCAAAACTAAGCCAGCGAATAGCACAACTCCCTGCTGGGATTTTCTCTGGTTGCAGCTCGCTTGTTGACGTTTCCATACCTGCCATCGTCAATAGCATAGGCGACAACGCATTTAACGGTTGCATCGCGCTGCCGAGCCTTGAAGTGGCTCGCAATGTCACATATCTAGGCGGCGGCGTTTTTGATAACTGCAATGTACTAAACCTTAAAATTTACGCCGGTTCGTATATACAAGCCTATGCTGAAACTTATGATATTCCATATACGCTGCTCGATGACGGCACCGAGGACACAGTTAACAGCATTGAGAGCGTCACTTCTGCGCCCGGCTTTGACAAGGACGGAAAGCCCTGCACCGTTGTAACCATCACCATGACCAACGGCGACGTGGAAGAGTTCTACATATACGACGGCGAAGATGGTCAGGATGGCGAGGACGGTAAGGACGGAGAGGATGGAGAAGATGGTCAGGATGGAGAGATAATAATTGTACCCTCTTTCTCTGACGTTCCGGCTGATTCATATTATTCCGATGCAGTTAATTGGGCAGTTGCCAACGGTATAACCACCGGAACGGGCAATGGCGAGTTTTCACCTGATGACGGCTGCTCGCGCGCACAGGTTGTGACTTTCCTGTGGCGTGCAATGGGCTGCCCGGAGCCAACCGGAAGCAGCAGTTTCAACGACGTACCCGCTGACAGCTATTATGGTAAGGCCGCGCAGTGGGCGCTGGAAAACGGCATCACCACCGGCGTGGGTGGAAACAGCTTCGGCTCAAACAGCACCGTTACCCGCGCCGAGGTTGTAACTTTCCTGTGGAGAGCAGCCGGTTCCCCGGAGGTCAGCGGCAGCGGCTTTGCCGACGTAGACAGCAGCGCCTACTATTCCGACGCTGTGGCGTGGGCAATAGCCAACGGTATAACTACCGGGACAGGTGAATCGACTTTCAGTCCAGACAGCAGCTGCACACGCGCACAGATAGTCACGTTCCTGTACAGGTACTTCAACTAAACAATAGGCAATAGAATTGGGACGCCTTTGCGCGTCCCATTTTTAATCCTGACAGCCGCTCTAAAGAGATATCCCCGAATTACGTAGAATATCGTGCAGCTAGTTTATTGTCTTCAATTCAATGCCGTTTTCTAGGATGCCCAGTTTCTTAAACGGCATACCACCATACTTGTAATACATCATTTTTCTTGCGGCATTATCGGGTATGCCTTCTTCACGGAGTCCATAGAAATAATTCCAGGCGGCTTTATAAGTTTTCTCTGGAATTTCCTGCGGAGCCTGCTCGGAACGGCAGAGAAAATAGGCAATCCTATCGCCACCTCTGGAAAACCAGTTTTTATTTATTAATTTCTTTTCCCAATTACTCAAAGCCTGACCCGAGATTTCAATTCCATATTTCTCTTTTAAAATCATCGCCTGATACTTATACGGGAAAAACCTATAATCTGGTTCCTCAAATATGAGAAAAAGGTAGTGCTACATGACCCGAAAATTTGTTTGTTTGCTACACCCTAATTCTCGCATAATAAATTCTTCAAATGGCGGAGGCGCATCCGGCAAGCCTGTTATAGTGATTTTATAATTCTGTCCGCGACCACTACAATCAAATTTATATCCCTCTCTTAAAAGAGAGCGCTTCATTGAATCTGTTCTTTTTGTTCCAAATATGGCCTCCAACTCATCACGGGTATAAGTCCTTTTCTATAAATTTGGCATATATCCTCCTTTTTTACACCGGACTTTTGATTATATATAAAGCCATATTAATAATCAAAATCTCCGGTGTATAAATAAATTCTTTACTTTATGATATAATTTTATCATTTATTTTTATAAAAGTAAAATAATCCCTGTGTGCGGCGGGGCGGTTTTATCCCTGCTAGATATGGCGGCTTCGCCGCATATCTTCGGTCTAAAAGCCCCGCATTGATAATAACGTTTGTGAAAACGAAAATCACTTTTATTCGGGCGACAGGCCATATAAACCCATATTGGCTCTCTATGGCTCTTGTTTTCCCAAAATGCACCCTCCCCATACTAAGCAAAAGAGGACAGGTTATTACCTGTCCTCTAATTGTTTTGTCCTCTTGTTAATCCTTGACATATTCAAGTAAATCACCTGGCTGACACTCTAAGAGCCTACAAATAACATCTATCGCTTTCCATGACACCAGCTCGCCATGTCTCAACTGCTGTAAGTATGACTGTCCCATCAGCTTCTCATCCCGAATCCTGTTTGATGTATAGCCCTTCTTTTTTAATTCCGCCATCACATCTATCTTGTACCTGATAGCCATAGAAGCGCATCCCTCCCATTGTCCTTAATTATATCACTATTTGCACTAATATCAAGTGCAAAATATGCACAATGATTACACTGAAAATTAGTGCATTATATCAATAGACAGCACTAGATATTAGTGCTATAATATAATCAGTTAAGGGGAACAACCCAATAAATCAAAAGGAGATAAGACAATGAGCAAGACTGAAATCATCGCCAAAATTGAAGCTCTCACAGAATGGGAAAATGTCATTGAAGAGGCTAAAGCGGAAGCCGAGGCCATACGCGACAGCATAAAGGCCGAAATGCTTGCGCTGGACACTGAAGAAATGACCGCAGGAAAATACATAGTTCGATGGACATCCGTTCTGTCCAACAGATTTGACACCACAGCTTTCAAAAAAGCTCATGGAGAACTCTACAAGGAATACACGAAGCAAAGCGCCAGCCGCAGATTTTCAATCAGCGCATAAAGAAAAGCCCCTTGCGCGGACGCCGACCAAAGCACAGCGCAAAGAGCTTTACCCAAACCACAGCGGAAAGGGCAAGGATATTATAACTTGCCCTCTCCGTGAAATCAAGAACAAGGAGCAAGAGGCATGAAAGAACTGACCAGTTATAACCGAGTCGCAGGTTATCTTAATAAAGTTTTCGATTTACTGAATGAGGAATTTTTTGAAAATACACTTTCAAGACCCACTATCACAATCCAATCTACTCCACGCGCATACGGACACTTTTCTCTGCGTGAGGACACTTGGGTTTCAAAGCTGGGCGGCACGCACGAGATAAATATAGGCGCGGGAACGCTTGCCCGCCCCATTGAGGAAGTAGCCGCTACGCTTCGCACGAGATGGTACACTACTATAACTTTGAAAATGGCGTGCAGGATTGCAGCCGTGGCAACACATATCATAACCGCCGCTTCAAAGCATCCGCGGAGGCTCACGGACTTACAGTTGAACACACTGATAAATATGGATGGTCACGTACATCACCGAGTGATGCTCTTTTGGATTTCATACTGAAAAATGAACTGACAGACATCCTTATAAATCGCAACGAGTATAACGGCGCTCACGTAAATGGAACGGGCGCGCGCAGAGGAACGGATACCACTTCACCTCCGAAGCCGAACAGCACAAGAAAATATATTTGCCCTTGTTGCGGAAACTCAGTCAGAGCCACAAAAGCAGTAAATATAGCCTGTCTTGACTGTAATGTCCCCATGGTACTTGCGTAAGACTGATATGGGCGGTATCCCCGCCCCATACAGTTCGTATAAGAAAGCAAATACGAACGACAAAAGCCTGTAATATCAGGGCTTTCACGTTCCGGTCAATAATATACGAACTTTCTTGCCATCAATAACGAACTTTTAGATGCAGGAGGCCAATATGAACAAAAGGACAAAGGCGCTCACAAATGAGCAGTATAAGGAAATAATCAGTACGATGAAATCAGGCTTTTGCGGATTCCGCCCTAATGAGCGCGTTGCAACCGCACTTGTGCTTGAGGGCAATCTGGGCTTACGCATCAGCGACATATTGAAACTGCGGCCTTGTGATATTGTCCGGGACGGGGACAGATACCGTTTGGAAATAACAGAGCAGAAAACCGGTAAACGCCGCGTGTTTACAATCCCGCTTGTAATACAGCAGTATATAGAAAACTATTGTCTGCGCAACGGCATAGGCTATGATGAAAGAATTTTCCCCGTCACAGCGCGAGCCGTCCAAAAACAGCTTTCGCTTGTCTGTAATTATCTCGGATATGACGGCATAAGCACACACAGCTTTCGCAAGTGGTATGCCACCGAGATTTATAAATCTAACGGTTACGATATAGCCTTGGTACAGAGGCTATTGCAGCACAGCGCAACCGCAATTACACAGCGGTATATTGGAATTGAACCCGAGCGCATAGAGAATGCAATACAAAATCACATTCATCTCTATTGATTATTTGGCGCCTTACGGCGCCTTTTTATTTTGCTGCTGCCTTTTCATAGCATTTGTGATACACTTATAATAAGGCATGAATGGGGAGGCGGAGCGCATGGCGAAATCTGAAAATCAAAAAGTAAAAGCACTTTTCATAGCAAAATACTTTTTGGAAAACTCAGATGAAAACCATCCGGTCACAGCCGGGGACATAGTTGACTATCTGAAAGAGGATTGCGGCATCGAAGCGGAACGCCGTGCTGTTTACCGCGATGTAGCCGCCCTGCGCGACGTGTATGGGATGGACATAGCCGGTGGGCAGGGCGGAAGGTATAGGTTGCTGTCCCGGCAATTTGAATTTGATGATTTGCGTCTGCTTGCGGAATGTGTCCACGCGGCGAAATTCATATCTGCATCCAAAGCTAAAGAGCTGGCACAAACTATTGGCGGATTTTGCAGTACATATCAAGCGGAAGAGCTTCAGCAAGAAGTATTTTTATGCGACCGAGTCAAAACTACCAAGAACGGCGTGCTTCTAACTGTTGGCATAATAAACTCTGCTATGGCGACCAAGCGGGACGGCAAGCCACACACACCGCAAAAAATCAGCTTCAAGTATTTGAAATACACTCTTCAAAACAAGAGTACACAGGTAGAACGCCGAAAAGGCGCGACGTATAAGGTCAGCCCATACCACCTACTTATAAACGACGGGAATTATTACCTTTTAGCTTTTGATGACAAGTCACAGGACATTCGTACTTATCGTGTTGACCGTATGAAAAATGTTCAAGCTATAGATGAGCCAAGGGATGGCGTGGACGTTTTTGCAAAACTAGATATGAAGTCTTATACGCGCCGTGTGTTTTCCATGTTTGGTGGAGAGGAAAAGCGCGTAAGTATCCGATTTATAAACCCATTGCTTGATACAGCTATCGAGCGTTTTGGTACCGGCAAAGATGTTTTTTACAGGCCGGACGATGAACGGCACTTTGTCGTGACTGCCGACGTTGAAATAAGCGACCAGTTTTTCGCATGGGTATGCGGTTTCGGTAAGCGCGCAAAGATTATATGGCCTGAGGATGTCGTAAATAAAATGGGCAAGTTTTTATCTGGCATCAGCAATATGTATCTTGATAAGAACAAGACAGAATAACCGTGGCGCACCGTGTAAGCACAGCGTTATAGTTGATAAATGAACACCAGAAGTTTTTACTTCTATTAAAATTCTTTTCAAAACTTCTCACTTATAACTGATTTAGATTGTTTTTGAGTATTTCCGCGCCGGTTTTGGATAGAGCAATATAATATTTTTGAGTGACCTTAATATTCCCGTGACCCATTTGGTTACACAGGAGATGTGCTGGCGTGTTCATTTCTGCCATAGCTGTTCCATAGGTGTGTCTCAGGTAATGATACTTAAATTCAAGGCCAAACCTCTTTTTCAACTCCCGTGTATGATACTTCATTGAATTCACAGTTTGAATTTTTCCGTTCGGCAAGCAGTTAACCAGTTCTGTCGAAAATATGGGTTTTCCGTTCAAATCCTCGATCAGCTTTTGATTTTGCAATCTGACCTGTAGCAGCTGCTCTTCATCCTGTCTGCGCTGTACAGCCAGCTCCCGCAAATATGCTTTGAGCCTTTCGTTCATATATACTGTACGTCTGCCGTGCCGCGTTTTCACGGGTACCAGTTTTATTAATCCATTCTGATACTGCATTTGCCTGTCTATGAAAATTGTCCCGCTTTCAAGGTCTACGTTTTCCCACTTCAGGCCGTAGCACTCGTTGATGCGCAGTCCGCAATAGCGCCCCAACATATACGCAGTTTCCGCATTTGTCCCCGAAAAGTAGGAATCCATAGTGTTCAGCTCTTCTCTGCTGAACACAACTATGTCCAGTTCCTCATCTGCCTTTTGTTTTGGCATCCGGATGCGCGTATCCCTGTTGACACACAGCCTGTTATACTGACTTGCGTCGAGATAATTGCGGGAATGAGCCTGACCAAATATGAGATAAAACATTTTCAGGAAACTCTCTGTGTATTGGTATGAATAACCCTGTTCAAAATACAGCTCGGACAGATAGTCATTTATTGCTGCCGTACTTATTTCATCTACGAAAAGGCTTCCAAACTTGCCACAAAGATGATTGCGCCAAATGCTGTCTTGCTTCCGCATAGTCTCGTATGCCTTGCCTTTCCGCCCGCTCTCACAGTACTCTTGATATACAGCTTGAATGGTTTTCCTCTCCGCAACAGCGGGTCTTATGGACTCCTGTTCTGCTTCCAGCGCCGCTCTTCTTGCTTTAATAGCGTCGCGCTTTGTTTTCAACGGTTCACCCTGTACATCCTTGCTTCCCTGCCTTGATATGCGCTTGCCGTTTCGGACAAAGGTGTACCTGTATGCCCAACAACCGCTTGTCAGCCGGAACACTCCAGCATCATTCTGTTTGCCCATTTTGTTGCCTCCTAAAGTGTAAGTTTAGGTGCAACATTTGTCAGCGTACATCTGCCTTTCCCTGCACAGTGTGCAACCGTTCGCCATAAAGTTTACCTTGCCAAAACCCGTCCATAGTGCTATAATCAATAGCAGTTAAGCAAACACACGCATCCACGACGTTCATATTGCAAACGGAGCGTATGCGAAGTTTGCAAACCGTCCACGAGATGGCTCGCGACGAAGCTCGTCACGGCAAGGCTTTCGAGGGCCTGCTGAAGCGGTACTTCGGCTGATTCGAAAAGTCCATACGGCAAATCCCCCC
>URXI01000132.1 GCA_900551775.1 uncultured Eubacterium sp.
CACCTGGTGCAACGTAAAGGGCGCCTGTGCCCAGGGGACCCAGGAGGCCTTTGTGTCCTGGAAATGCCAGCATGGATATATTACATTTTTCCACATCGATGGGCATACAGCCGCCGCATTGTGCCGCGTCCAGCATAAGGGGGATATTGTTTCGCGCTGCCAGTCTGCCGATTTGTTCGATCGGCATGATCGTTCCCGTCACATTAGACGCACCCGTAACCACGATCAGCCTCGTCGCCTCGGTGATAGCTGAGCGGACAGACTCTGCCGAAACAAATCCTTCCTCGTCTCCTTTGACAATTGTATGACTGACACCTGCTTCTTCCAGTTGTTTAAGAGGCCGCAGCACAGAATTGTGTTCCATAGAAGTCGTTACTACGTGATCCCCCTCTTTTAGAAAGCCGATCAGGCCTGCGTTTAATGCTTCTGTTGTATTCTTTGTAAATGTCAGCCGCCCCGGGTCCTTGATATTAAAAATCCTGGCGATGCTTTTTCTCGCTTCGTATACTTTTTCTCCTGTCTTCATGGACATATAATGTCCTGACCTGCCGGGATTTCCGCAGTAGTTCAGTATGCAGTCCTCCATTTCCGCACTCATGCCTCTGGGTTTTGGAAAAGAAGTTGCGCCGTTATCGAAATATATCATCTGCTTCACCTCATATGAAAAAACAAAATGGAGGACCATTGGCCCTCCATTATCTTATTCAAAGCTTTATTGAATTGTGCTACGTTTTTTGAATCGCATCATCTTAGAGATCCCTTCGATGAACTGTGATGCAAAAAACAGCCAGTAGAGAATTAAAAATGCGAAGTGGAGCCACGGAGAAATCCTCCTAATCACCACAGTGAGCAGTGGGTTCAGATGACAGACCAGAATAACACTGCCAGCGCCCATGAGCAGCGGATGATACCAGCGAAATGCGAGCAGCTTTCCGCCACAGAGTCCGTTGACACAGCCCATCACTACAATTTCTAAAATCGTGCCGACCGCCAATCCCGATAAAAAGGCTGTCAGTGGCACATTGAATTGAGTCAGATAACTCATTACAAAAAGAATGACAAGCGCTCCTAATCCATAGGATGGACAATACGGTCCTCTACAAATACCGTGATTTTCATAGATTCCCTTTGTCAGTGCAGAGCCGCAGACCCCTATCCCCCATCCGATGATCGAATAGATGGAAAATAAGAGCAGCAGCTCATATAATTCGTATCCCATTCCCTTTACTCCCCGTGGCTGGAAATGCCACTGCCGTTAATCGGTATGACTTCCCCGCCTAAAATAGATTTTGATTTGATCATGACTTTAAATACATCCTTTACTCTCGCAAGAACCTCTCTCACCTCACGGACAGGCTGCCCCGCATACTTCATCTGATCGGATGCGATGCCCATAACGTGAAGTCCCAGCTTTTCCCCTATGTATAAGGATCTGTATTGATGGTAAGTCTGTGTCACGACAATCAAGTTGCTGACCTGGAAGATTTTCTTCGCCCTGTACATAGAATCGTAGGTCGAAAATCCCGCATGATCACAGAAGATATCTTCCTCTGGTACGCCTGCAGCTTTGACATAATTCAGCATGACATGTATTTCGTTGTGTTCCTTTGAACCATTATCACCAGTAAGAAGAATCTTTGACGCAGCACCTGCCTGATACAACATAATTCCAGTGTCCAGCCGGTCTTTCAGCATCGGCGTGGGCGTCTCGTCGTCTTTGATGCCTGCGCCCAGTATCATAATACAGTCTGCGCCAAAGTCTTTCATTTTATTTATTTCCGTGTTTAAAAAGGTGTCTTTATTTTCGTTGATTGTGTAAGCAATCTTGTCCTTTTCCTCATTGACCACATGATTATTGATCATCATTCCCACGATACCCATGAGGACCGCAACACAGATGACCAAAAATAGCAGTCTCCTTAAAAACTTTTTAATCTTCTCCACCCCCGTATAGATTTTGCAAATTGCAGGAAAATATGTTACAATTTGATTATTCGCTAGTGTATAGTATAACATAGAAGGAAATTTTTTTGTCATGGAATTATTGGCTTCCCGAAAAAAACATCCGCAGAATACTGTGGTAAATATTGGTAAAATTTGTTTTGGTGATGGAAGCCTGACAGCCATCGCAGGTCCCTGCACCATCGAATCAGAAGAACAGCTTTTTACCATTGCTGAGGCGGTGAAAGCCTCTGGCGCTGATCTGCTGCGGGGCGGGGCCTATAAGCCAAGAACTTCTCCTTATACTTTCCGTGGTCTGGGTCCAGAAGGTCTTGAATATCTGCTGGAAGCCGGACGCATGACCGGACTCCCTGTCGTATCAGAAATCATGGAGATTGCCGATATTCCACTTTTTAAGGACGTCGATCTAATCCAAGTCGGAGCAAAAAATATGCAAAACTATCCGCTGCTTGAGGCTTTGGGGAAATTGGACAAGCCGATTTTGTTGAAACGGGGAAGCGGAAATACGATCGAAGAACTGCTCTACAGCGCAGAATATATATTGACCAATGGCAATCCAAATATCATATTGTGTGAAAGAGGCATCCGCACCTTTGAGCCGATGACTCGCAACACTTTTGATATCAATGCGATTCCCCTTCTCAAAGAGCTGACCCATCTGCCAGTGGTGGCTGATCCCAGCCATGGAACGGGAATCTCCTCCATCGTTACGCCAGTTACCCACGCTGCCATCGTCGCAGGCTGTGACGGTATCATGGTAGAAGTGCACAATGATCCGCCATCTGCTTTGTGTGATGGCCGTCAAGCCGTAAATTTAGACGGCTTCGCCCAATTAATGTTAGGAGCAAGAGAATATGAAAAAATTCGTTGTATCTACAGCAACACCCTATGATATCATCATTGGACAAGATTTGATCAAAGATGCAGGCATGTACATTAATACCTGCATTCCCCCTTGCAAACTCTGTGTAATCACGGACAGTACCGTCAACAATATCTACGCTCAGGTGCTTTTGACCTCTCTGATGGAGCATGGATATCAAACTTCTAAAATTGTATTTCCTTCAGGGGAACATTCAAAGAACCTGAACACCTATTCGAATATTCTGGAGGCTCTGGCTGACGAGGGGCTCACAAGATCAGACGCGATCGTCGCTCTCGGCGGCGGCGTTGTCGGCGATATGGCGGGCTTTGCTGCAGCCACCTACATGCGCGGCATCCCCTATGTTCAAATTCCTACTACTTATATGTCCGCAATTGATGCCTCTGTCGGCGGGAAAACGGGAATCAATCTGCTCTGCGGCAAAAACTTAGCTGGCGCTTTCTGGCAGCCAGCTATGGTACTCTGCGATTACAAGACCTTTGACAGTCTGCCGGCGGTCAAACTGATGGACGGCATTGCAGAAGCCGTCAAAAGTGCTGTCGTCTCGGAAGAGACTTTGATCGACCACATCAAAGCCAACGACTATGAGTACGTCATCGAGCGGTGCGTCTCCATCAAGAAGTCCGTGGTGGAGGCCGACGAAAGGGACGTCGGTCTCAGACAGCTTCTCAACTTCGGGCACACCGTGGGGCACGGCGTCGAAAAACTCAGTGCCTTTTCTATTTCTCACGGACAAGCCGTGGCGAAGGGTATGGTTGTCGAAGCCAGAGCTGCATATAAATCAAATTTAACCAACGTGGATATCAGTGGTTCCCTGACTAAAATTTTGACAGAAATGGGATTTGATCTTTCCGTAACTTATGATGCGGATGAACTTTATCACTATGCGCTGATGGACAAAAAGATATCGGGAGACAAGATTACCATGGTAGTGCCCGAGTCCATAGGAAAATGCAGACTGCAAAAGATTTCCCTCTCGGAACTGCGCAAGTTTATTGAATTAGGATTAGAAAAATAAAGGAGATACAAAAATGAGAAAAATTGTTGCAACTGAAAAAGCGCCTGCTGCTATCGGACCATATGCACAGGCAAATATTGTAGACGGCTTCATCTTTACATCCGGCCAGGTACCTATCGACCCAGCAACTGGTGAACTGGTGGAAGGCGGTATCGAGGAGCAGACAAAGCAGTCCCTTGAAAACATCAAAGCGATATTGGAAGAAGCCGGCTCCGGGATGGATAAAGTCATAAAGACCACTTGCTTCTTGTCAGATATGGGTAATTTTGCGAAGATGAACGAGGTATACGCTGCCTACTTTACCGAAGGCGCATATCCTTCCAGATCCGCATTTCAAGTCGGCGCCCTGCCAAAAGGCGCTATGGTCGAGATTGAAGCCATTGCGATGAAATAGTTGAGAATCAAAAAGAGGATGGGTAAATATCCCATCCTTTTGTCTTGTTAAACAAAGCGATATCTTCCAGGCCCCAGACCCGTCACCTTCGTGATAATCCCTGCCTGCTTCATCGCATTGATCACATTTGCAGCTTTTGTCTTGGAACATGCAAGACATTCCATGACATCAGACTGCTTGAAAACTTCTGTGCCAATACAGGAGAATACTTTCTCAATATTCCTGATAAATGTCTTTGTCGTCTTTGCTTCTTTCAACATATACATCTTCTGTCTTGCAAGCTTCTAAGGCAATCTGCTTCATGGCTTCACATAGCTTTAACGCCTTTGCTTGGTCGAATTCCATTCCAATTTCCTGCATGGAATCGTAATAAATATGCTGCCCTTCCAGTTCTAACTCCTGCAACGTTCTGAAATCTGCCGGACGACTAGTTCCATTAATTCTGACATATGTGGATGCATCTTTTCCCATTGCTTTCAGATAATATGGTTGAAAGCGCCCGGGCAAGATGTCAACTACAAGAATTGTTTTCCCTTCCAAAGTCTGAACTGTGATATCGGGATTGATTTGCGGCGTACAAGCATCTGATATCATATTAGAAATATCATCGGATAGTTTGAATGGGTTTATATCTCCAATGCCACAAACAGTATGATCAGCATCTTCAATACCGAGAATCACTTTTCCCCCCCAGTACAATTGGAAAAAGCTACTATATCCTTTAAAAATTTTTCGTGCTTCTTCAGTATCTCTCTTTTAAATTCAATATTTTTACCCTCACCAAAGAAATTCTTCTCAATCACTGCCATCACCTCCCTCAACATATGGGGATTGTTGTGTTACAATTATTGTATCATGTGGATAGAAATACTTCAATTTTATTTGTTTGCCCAAATTTCTACGAATTATTTAAAAGCAATTACAATGAAATTACTCTCCTCGCCATCTGTCTGATCTGTTCATCATGGGTGACCAGGATAACTGTCTTCCCTCTCTGGTTCAGGTCGCTCAGGATATCCATGACCATCTCTGCGTTTCTCTTATCCAGTGACCCTGTTGGCTCGTCTGCCAAAATGATATTGCATTTTTTCAGGAAAAGCCGCGCCAAAGCGATGCGCTGCTGCTCTCCGCCAGACAGCGTATAGACCTTGCTGTGTAGTTTTTTCCTACGTTTATACACATTTAACAGGGAACCAACATATTTCCGTTATAATTCTACTATATACTGAAAAAGAGCACCTTCTGCTATCACAATGATATGCTACCTCCCAGGTAGACAGTTGAAAAACAAAAACTGTTTACCTGGGAGGTTTTCTATGCGTAATATTTCTATCGAAGAAGGAGTCAAGGCAGTAAAACGCCATTTTGAAAAAGGAGAATCATGTGCATCCATAGCAGCATCCATGGGCATTGGGTACAGCACCATATGCAACTGGTGCCTAATTATGAAAGTAGGGGAATGGAAGCCTTTGAACATTCCGGAAACAAACATTATCCACTCAAATTTAAGACAGAGGCAGTAGTTTACTGTTTGCATTCCGGCCATTCGAAAAGAGACACCTGCAAAAAGTTCAAGATTCCAGCAGCCAGTACACTACATCGATGGATATTGTTGTATAATGGTCATGAGTTAGAACCATCATCGGGCGGAAAGGGGAAAATCATGACTAAAGGCAGAAAAACAACGTTGGATGAACGAATCCATATCGTAGAGGAATGCGTGCGCAGCGGACTGGATTATGATGGAATATCACGCCAGTTTGGAGTTTCGTACCAACAGGTATATTCCTGGGTACGCAAACACGAAGCAGCAGGTATTGACGGCCTTATTCATAAACGGGGCCGGAGTAAGCCCATGGAGGAAATGAGTGATACTGAAAAGCTCCGGGCTGAAAACAGAATCTTAAAAGCCCAGGTGAAACGAAAGGAATTGGAGAATCTCTTCTTAAAAAAATGGGACGAGATAGAGAGGAGGCGGTACTAGGGCGCGTCAGACACGAATACACATATATGACAATAAAGGAACTTAACGGATCAGAAGCCGCAAGCGTTACGGAGCTTTGTGCAGTTGCAGGAATCCCAAGGCCCTCTTATTACAAATGGTGCCACAGGCTGATTCCTGATGATGAAAGGCTCAACGAAAAGCTGGTGCCGATAGTAAAAGCCATCCATGAAAGCTGCCCGGACAAAGGCTGTCGCAGAATCAGGGATGACATATTCAGGGACTGCGGCATCGCCGTCAGTGACAACCGGATCCTCCGTATCTGCAGGTTTCTGAATATCAAATCAACAATCAAATACAGGAATGAAGGCTGCACAATCAGCGACAGGAACCCCCGGCATATTGCAGCAAATATACTTGACCGGGATTTCAAGTCTGAAAAGCCCAATGAAAAATGGCTCACAGATGTGACTGAATTCAAATATTACATAGGATTAGAGAAGAAAAAGATGTACCTGAGCGCGATACTGGATTTGTACGACAGGAGGATTGTCTCCTATGTGATCGGTGACAGCAATAACAACCAGCTCGTATTCGATACCTTTGACCGGGCAGTGGAGCTGGAACCGGATGCCCATCCCATCTTTCATTCGGACAGGAGGGTTCCAGTACACGGGCAGTCAATTTCATGAGAAGCTTCTGAAACAACAGATGACACATAGCATGTCCAGGGTGGGTAAATGCATCGACAACGACCCTATGGAAGGGTTTTGGGAGATCCTGAAATGGGAACGCTACTACAAACGCAAATTTCAGAGCAGAGAGGCAGTCATTACAATGATTGAACAGTATATATACTATTACAACAACAGATACCAGAGAAAGCTGGGTATTCTGACAACTATGTAAAAGCATCAACAGTATCCGCTTGCCGCATAAAAACACCACTGGAGAAAATCTTCCCCAGTGGTCAAAATACAATTATTTTTATTTTTTCAACTGGCTACTTGACAAGTAGCAGTTCACAATTTAACATCAAATGCTCTTAATACGATAATTTATAGTGCTTAAAAGTCAATACTATGATTCAGATATGATATTTTTTGCATATCATTGCATAAAGAGTGAAACTAAAAGTAATCAGCACTGTTGTCAGAATACAGGATTTGAATCCAACCAGCGTGGAGATCCCACAAGTTATTACCGACCATATCTCAAGAATCGTCCAATCATGACCTGTGAACTGTATTTTTTCTTTCCTCTCCATCTTAAGGGCATACCTTGCAAACTTGTACAGTTTGAAGCTCTGACAACCCACATACATTAAGATCAAACTTTTAAAAAACATTGACCATGGCGGGCTGTCTTTAAAAACAAACAACCAGATAAGCAGAGATGCAGAGAAGAGAATCAGATAAATTGTGACAAGCCAATTAACTACTTTTTTATATTGCTTATCCATGGATACATCTCCTAAGAATGACTGTCGTCCTCATGCCGCATCCTTTGCTTTCTTTTGCGTAGTAGTGAATGGTCCTAAGAGGTGCTTGGTGCATGCTGAATTGCTATAAAAATCGGTGACGCGTCGGCAATACTGGTACGTGCTGTCAAATTTCCAGCTTACACCGGTTTTTGCCCAAACGTGACTTGCTCCCATATTAATAATAGAGGATGCAATCCCAGCAGCTTGCGGAATTCCTATCCCGGTCATTGCGCAACTTATGGCTAAAGTCAAACTTATAGCTGAAGTTACCTCTCCAACATTCCACTTATAATATTCGGGATCGCTCCAGCCTGACGAAGCAGATAATGGAGCATTGCCGTCAATGATAGCATTTTCAATGATCGTTGTTACTCCATTTTCAGTTAATTCAATATCGCCATTAGGAAGTTCTGTTGCGGAAGCCACAGTTTGATTGTTACAGTCCTTTGCAACTACTTTTGTAGAGGTTCCGGATTCCGTCCTCTCTATGGTATAGAGTTCTCCATCTACGATAACGAGGCTGCTGTCTCCAATGCTGCCCACTGGATACTCTGTATTTGCAAATGTAAACACCGTACTCGTTAGAACCATAATGGCAGATAGAAATACTACGGTTGCTTTCTTTGCTTTGATTCTCTTTTTCATTATTTACTCCTTTCTTGTATCATCTAGAAATTCAATCTTTCGCTCCCACAAACCCTTAACTTTGTTTTACTGAATCATCACAATCACCCACTTTTCTTTGAAAAACAATTCAAGAAAATAATTCACTTTTAACAGCGGTAATTTTCCAATGCAGCGAGTCCCCTGTAAGCAACTCGATTGCTACATTCGTCGTGACAGACATTAACGTATCATCATATTGAGTTGAATCCACTCCATCTATATCGAATAAACTATCCTGAATCCGACAAAATCCTAGACAGATATCTGATTGCCTTTAAGTAGTCGATTGCACCACAGTGTTTATGAGCTAAATTCAGCATTCTCAACTTTTCTTTTCTATATTCTACATCTTCCATCTGTTTTTGTCAATATATATTATGTTTTACATAGTATTGTTTTTTCAGAATTTTCGTGATATACTTCATATATAAAATTTAGGGGGGCAAAAATGGCAAGGGGCCGAAGTAATTTCAAAATGGGAACAGTTGAGATGATCGTCCTGTTCCTTTTACAAAAACAGGATTTGTATGGATATCAATTGACTACCCTGATCAAGAAGCAATCCGGCGGTAATGTAATTGTAACAGAGAGCACGCTGTACCCTACCCTGTACAAGCTGCTAAAAAACGGCTACATTTCAGACAGTGAAATGCCTATCGGCAAACGCCGCGTCCGCGTCTATTATCATCTGGAGGATGCAGGCAGGGAACGTCTGGCAGATTTGTTGGAAGACTATCATGAGATTACCGTAGGCATTGAGCGGATACTTACCAGCAATCTCGATTTTACGGAGGAAGATGATGAGCCAGGGGAATGAAAAACAGCTAAAACAATATCTGAAAGAAATTCGCCTATTGTTACCGATTTGTGGAAAGGCAGAGCAGATATTCATCAAGGATTTAAAAGAATCCATAACGGAATACATCGAACTGAACCCGGGCTGCGCCTGGGAGGATGTAATCAGCCACTTTGAGGAGCCAGAAGATGCCGTATACAATTACCTAACATCTCTGGACCAACCACAATTATGCAAAAGGATTTCGCTGCGCAAAACCATCACAAAGGCAATTGTCATTATCACCGTTGCGGTCGTAGTTGTGCTATCTGTTAAGACCTATTCCTATTATGATCTTTATAAAGAAGCGCAATCACAAATCATGACTCACGAAACTGTTATCATTGAGTAGGAGGGCATTATGAAAAAAGTAATTATTTTTGTGTTGACTGCTGTTCTGATCCTAGCGATGCAGCCCGTATATGCATCCGATGCAGATATCACCGTAGAATATCTTGATGACGGCAGCCGCTATGTCACCATTATTGAGGATGTACCGACAGATGCCATACAGACATTCTCCACCACGACAAAGACAAAGTCAAAGACCGCTTATTATGAAAATGCTGCTGGAGAAACAATGTGGTACGTGAGGGTTACCGGCACCTTTACATATGGCAACGGTACTGCAAAGTGTACTGCTGCAACCCCTACAGCTGAAGCAATCGGCAGCACTTGGAAAGTATCTAACATCAGCGGCAGCAAATATGGCAATTCAGCCAGTGCAACCGCCACAGGCAAACAATACTACGCTGGGAAAGTCATAGACTCTAAAACCAAAACCGTCACACTGACCTGCAGTCCAACAGGCGTGTTCTCTTAATTACATATTTGCGCAGCGACATAGGGATGCCTTCGGCATCCCTATTTTGGATAATCAAATTCTTGTAAATACATTTTTAAAGGCTGGCTTTACGGGAAATTCAGAGGGCTGGACAAATTACCAAAAAACTACGGAGACAGATGGATTTCTGCCTCCGTTTTTCACCCTTTCTGCAGGATTTTCTTTTCTTATCTGTAGGACTCATCACGTCTTGCCTCCCTTTTAGCCCTGCAAGAATCGGAGTATCCATACATAAATCAAAAAGTACGATGCACAGTCTGCAGTCATAGTTGATAGGTGATTTTTTATATCCGTCGGAATATTTGTAATAGCTGTAATAGTTTATACCCCAAACAATATTCCAAATAAGAAATATACCGATCAATAATAGCAGCACATATCTTAATTTTTTACTCTTCAATAGCTTTTTCATAGGTTAATCACTCTCCCCGCCATCTGCCTGATCTTCTCATCGTGAGTGACCAAAATGACCGTCTTCCCCCTCTGGTTCAGGTCGCTCAGGATGTCCATGACCAT
>URXI01000133.1 GCA_900551775.1 uncultured Eubacterium sp.
GTGCCGAGACTTCCCGCCAAGGCGATGACCCCCAGCAAAATTCCTACGCTGGGCAGCAGAGAAAAGGTGGCGCTGGAAGTGATGACCCGCTTCATCTTCGCCTTGTCCATTCCTATGGCAAGTCCCGCCCGATAGGCCCGCACCATGAAAATGACACATAGCACGGCGACAAAGGCGATGATGCCGCCGCAGATAAGGTAGATCGGAATACTGTTTAATTGATGTAGAATGTTCATCTCATACGCTCCTGTTCTTTTGTCCGTCAATCAATTTTGTGAAACATGACCGACTGCTCTTTCATGGAGATTTTTCCAACCTCGTAGCCATAATCGGTCAGCTCTTTTTTGTAATTCAAAAAAGAGTGGTCGATGGGGATTCCCGTAATATCCTGTATCTCCGCAAAGGAGAGCTTCAGGGACGGACTTCCGTTTTTCTGTACATATTCCCATAAGGCGTTAAATTTGCTCATTGTTTCCCCTTTCTGTTATGATCTTTTATTTTCTATGGTGAGCAATGCTGTAAATACATTATAAATTCTCCCATCGAATGTAAAAAACATGCTACTCTCTGTTCTCTTCACCCCAGACACATAGCTGGTCCAAAACGCCCATCAAAGACTTCCCTCTGTCGCTCAGGCTGTATTCAACTTTTGGCGGAATCTGCGGGTACTCTTTTCTGATAATGAGCCGGTCTGCCTCAAGCTCTTTTAAATTATTGCTCAGGGTTTTGTCTGTCACATTCTTCAAGTACCGTTTCAATTCGTTGAACCTGACAACCTCGAACTCCATCAAGCAGTAAAGGATTACCATCTTGTGCTTGCCAGATATGAGTGACAGCGTGTAGCTGAATCCTGTATCCTGAAAATTTGCGTTCTCAATATAATTCTTTATCATCTTACGCTTTCCTTTATGATAGTACCTTTCTAATAAGAGGGTACTTGTATTTTTTCGTTTACTTGCTATAATTATATTAAAGAACGAAAGTTCTGTCAATCCCATAGGAGAAATGAGGTAATTACAATGAGAAAGAAGCTCAATATAACAGAAGGTATTTTCCCGATGCCAGTTTTGATGGTGGCAACCTACAATGAAGACGGCAGCGTCAATGTCATGAATGCGGCATGGGGCACGATGCAGGAGCGAGGCCATGTGGCCCTTAATCTGACCGAGACCCATAAAACCGTAAAGAACATCAAAGCGAGAGGCGCGTTCACGGTGAGCGTTGCCGATGCCGCCCATGTGGTTGAAGCAGATTATTTTGGCGTTGAATCAGGCAACAGGGTTTCAAACAAATTCGAAAACAGCGGCCTCACCGTGAGCAAATCCGAAATACTGGATGCACCGGTAATCAATGAATTCCCCCTCTGCTTAGAGTGCGAGTTTGTCGAATACCAGAACGGTGCATACGGATGCGGCGTAATCGGCAAAGTCGTCAATGTAACCGCAGATGAAAGCGTCATGGTCGATGGCAAGATCGATATGTCCCTGGTAAACGCTATCGCCTTTGACCCGTATACACACGGGTATTACAAAGTGACCGAAAGAGTCGGCGAAGCCTTCAGTGACGGTTTGCAGCTTAAAAAGTAATATTGATACGCCGTGCAGGGTCTCTCAGAAATGAGGGACCTCTTTTGATTCTATTGCTTTTACTTCCGGTTTGGCTTTCTTTTGATGGCCAGCAATTGCAGAAAATCGTCAAACATGGCCGTATCCAACGGCTCAAACATGACCCATTTCCCATCGTGATAGGTCTTGGCTTCGTCATAGATTCTTTGCACTTCTTCTGAAAGACTTTCTCTGGCTGCCTCCACCTTTGCTCTCTCGTCTTTTCCAAAGATGATCATAAACCCTACGCAGCCCTCTCTGGCATACAGTGCACACAGGGTTTTGCCGCCTCTGCGGTATTTGTACTCGTAGGTCCACGCCTTGCCGCCGCTGTTCCAAAGGCATTCCATGTCATATTTTTCTTCAATGGCGGCGCATAACTTCTGCCATACGTCATATAGATTTTCTCCGACCAATGCCGTCATTTCCTCTGTACCAGGTATTTTATCAAGCATCCTGAACGCTCCTTTCTCAACTGAGACGCTAAACTCTGAACCCGTGACAGCAAAAGGACACGTACTCCTTCACGGATATCTCTTTGCTGTGTGCAAGTCCGATGATAACAAATAAGACTTCTGAGGCGGTAAGATAACAATCCTTCAAATCAAAGATAAAAAGATCCTTTATCTGCAGATAATCCAGGCTTCCTCCCCAAAACAGTTTGTCGATCAAGCTGCACAGACAGCCTGCAATTCCACAAACCATGATCACATTTACCGAAAACCCCGTCTGCTTTCTCTTTGATTTATACAGCAAATATCCCGACAGAAAAACGAAGAGAAGAATCATATTCAGTATGATGGTTACGAAGGGGTTTGCAAAAATATCTATATAATTTCCAGCCCACGACAGTTTCGTATTTAACTGCGGGTGAAACCCTAATAGAGATTTTATGATGTTGAACTCGTCCTGCATAAAAGCAGATGAAATCACCATCTTGGTCATCTGATCTGCCGCCATCAGACATAAGACGGGGATAAAAAAGGGCTTGAAATTTTTGATATCAACACCTCCTGATTTAAAATAACACAGACCTGTCAGTATAGCTGTTTCACCATGATGTATTCTTCGTCATTTTCATCGACGATCAGAAATCCGAGTCGCCGATACAGCCTGACCGCGTCATTGACGCGTTGAACGGAAAGAGAAACGCCTCCGTATCCCTTCTCTTTTAACAGGGACAGCATCGCCTCCATCAAAGCGGTTCCGATTCCAAGTCCCCGATAGGGCTTGTAAAGGGAAATGGCAAGGGACGGCGTTTCCTCATCAACATGCCCGTAGTCGTTCATGATCCGCACCCAGACGGCTCCGACAACTTCCCCGTTTACCTCTGCGGCTAAGGCGTAGTCGGCGCATCCCGTTCCAAAATGTTCCACATAAATCTGCAATTCGGGATGATCAATGATGGATCTAGGCGGCGCTTCTACCCCTTGAGGAATGTATATGGCTTCATACAAGAAATACTCCAGCAAAGGGTATTCCGATTCTTTCATTTTTCTTATGATGTAATTCATTTTTCTCCTTCAAACTCTGTCATGAGAATACTGTCTTTCAAACCTAACGCCTCTGTTTTTTGACTGAAATAAGGTTCCACCATGTAAATCCTCCCGCCATCTTTCAAAACCCTCATGCTCTCATCTGCAAACCCCTGGGGATTTTCAAAATGATGGAAAGCACAGGATACCGTGATCACATCCTTGCTCTCATCCTCAAATTCCAGCGGAAAGCAGGACTGTGCAGCAAAGACAAGCTGCGGGCATCTTCTCCTTGCCTCCCCAATCAGATTCTCCGATATGTCGATTCCAAAGGCTTCCACCTTGGCCTTTTTAGAAAGCGCTTCTAGCAGCGACCCGTTGCCGCAGGCCACGTCCAGGATGACCTCTCTATCCCTTAACTCTGCCCTCTTGATAATCTCCATTACCCACCTGTCCCCATAATACAAGGCATGATTGACAGACGCTACATATTCCGCCTGCCCTGCTTTATCCGAAGGTCTTCTTAATTTTTTCCAGTTCTCCCTCTCAACTACTATTTTTCTATTTGATATATGAAAAGTTACTCTTATTCTGAATAGATCCGCTTTCCAAATTCATAAGCCTTTGACAGGTAATCTGTCTGATCTATCTGCGGCTTTCCGTTGGTATCACCGCATCCGCCGGCAAGCAACATCCCTTTGTCACAGAATCCGATGTAATTTATAATGGTAAATTTGTAATAGGACGCCGCCTGCTCATAGGTCCAAAAATTGTCGTCCGCCGACGTCATCAAAAGCGCCGCATCCTTAACGGGATATCTTTCATATCGTCCGTACGGCGGATTGTCATCTTCTTCTGCGATGCAGTAAAATCTCTCTATAAAAGCTTTCAGCTTAGATGAAATCGTCCAAAAGAGTAACGGAGATGCAAATACGATCAGATCTGCCTCTTTGATTTTGGGAACCAGATCATTGAAGCCGTCTTTTTGCACGCACGGTTTTCCATAGCGGCAGGCATTACAGCCCGTACATCCCTTCACTTCCACCTTGTTCAAAGAGATTTTTTCGACTTGATGTCCCGCTGCTGAGGCTCCCTTGATAAACGCATCTGCCAATTGCTCTGTATTACCATTCGGTCTGCCGCCGCCGATCACGACCAGTATTTTTTTCACGTTCATTCCTCCCTGAATTCAACTGCTCCAACTGTTTCTTAAGATCATTTTATCAGATAATTCCTCTCTCCGCCACACATTCTCAAAGGCAGTC
Organism: uncultured Eubacterium sp.; assembly: GCA_900551775.1. Classification (GTDB taxonomy): domain Bacteria; phylum Bacillota; class Clostridia; order Peptostreptococcales; family Anaerovoracaceae; genus Senimuribacter. The sequence goes on from URXI01000133.1 coordinate 4,345, forward strand.
GTCAAATTTCACATCAAAAAAGCTGTAAATCTCCGTCCTTTGGACAAAGGCTTACAGCTTAGACGCTTTTCCGCAAAGTCAGTCAGAATTTATACCACGTAGTTGGTCAGTCTTCCTATCTTGGGAATTTCCACTGTGACAGCGTCGCCTGGCTTCATGAACTTTGGCTCCTTCATGCCCAGGGCAACTCCTGACGGGGTTCCTGTGGCGATGATATCTCCCGGTTCCAGCGTCGTGCCGGCAGAAAGGTCTGCAATAATGCCCGGAATATCATTGAGAAACAGCGCCGTGTTGGAATGCTGCCGTTCTTCCCCGTTCACAGAACTGATGACATCCACTTTGACGGGAAAGGGTATTTCGTCCTTGGTCACAATGACCGGTCCCATGGCTGTGAAGGTATCAAGCCCCTTGCCTCGAGACCACTGCTGATGATCCCGCTGCAAAGTGCGAGCCGAGATATCGTTGAAGACAGAGTAACCGAAGATCACATCCTCTGCCTCTGCACGGGTTACATCCTTGCACTTCTTGCCGATGATTACAGCAAGCTCCACCTCATAATCCAGCTCTTCATCCAAATCCATACGGCTTACGATATCTGCCTCCGGTCCGATGATCTCTACCGCCCGTTTTGAAAAATAGATGGACTTTGGCGGTTTCTGAAAATTCTCATCTCCCAGCCACCGTTTCGTCTCTTCCAGATGTTCTTTGTAATTGACGCCCACGCAGAGGATGTCATGAATCGGTCTGGTAATGGGAGCCAGCAGCTGCACTTCTGATAAGGAAATCCCTTCCTCGTCAGCATCGCCGTCCAGCGCTTCCCTGACTGCATCGAGATCCGCATCAGAAACATCCTCGATAAACTCTATCATGGTTTTGCTGCTCGTGCCTGGCAGAATCTTTGACAGTTCCAACACCTTCGCCCCATCCTCTGTCAATACGCCAAGGAACGTCTTCTCCTCATATCGATATGTAAGAAATCTCATACTTCTGCTCCTTTCTCGTCATGCATTACCGCTCAAAAGTCACCTTGTATGCGCCGAGCAGTTCCTCTGATGGAATTTTCATGGCTTCTGTAATTGGCTTTGTCCACGTAAACGCACAGTCGCAGTATTCTTTGCGCGAAGTGATTTTCTCCGCCTGGACAAAAGTCGTTTTCTCCCCTTCAATATAGAAACAGCCGTCATTGTCACCTTCGGCAGGACAGCCGCCTTCGATACCCACGCCGGTAAATTCTATGTCGAGAAAATTTGTTTTGAAAACAGTCGTCATACCTTTCGTCTTGCCTTCAGCCCCTGGTGTCGGCTCTCCAAAGTGCTTATTGTCCTCTTCGTCAGCATAGTCGATCTCTGTGCCCAGGCTTTCCCATACGTTCAGATTGAGCCAGCCCCGTTTCCCTTGCGATGCCACCGGCGTGTTGTGTTCCATCCTCACATATTCTCCTCTGCTTTCGTCGTGTATGATCTCTGCGTTGATCCGTAGAACAGGACGGAGAGACTCGTAACCCTCGTCCAATAATGCTTTTATCTTTTCATGATCTGCTCTGTACGCCATTACGAATTGTTCTATCTTCATCTCTATTTCCCTTCAATTTCAGATCTTGTCTCTATCAATGCATTCACTAAAAAGTCGATATCTTCTTTGGTATGTGCGGCGCTGAGCTGGGTGCGAATCCTCGCCTTTCCTTTTGGCACCACTGGATAAGAGAAAGCAACGACATAGACACCTTTTTCTACCATCTTCGCCGCATAGTCCACGGCCAGTTTTTCGTCGTAAAGCATAATCGGTACGCAAGGGTGTACGCCCTCGATGATGTCAAATCCGGCATCGGTCAACGCTTTGCGGTAGTAGGCGGTGATTTCTTCTAAATGGTCGCGGAGCCGAGTGCTTTCCTCCAGCATTTTGAACACCTCCAAGCTGGCTCCTGCAATGGACGGCGCCAGGGTATTGGAAAAAAGATACGGTCTACTTCTTTGGCGTAATAGTTGGATGATTTCTCTCCGTCCAGTGGTGTAACCGCCAGATGCACCGCCTAACGCTTTGCCGAGAGTTCCTGTCAAAATATCAATGCGTCCTTCTACACCGCAGTATTCCGGCGTGCCTCTGCCTGTTTTTCCCACAAAGCCTGAGGCATGGCTGTCATCCACCATAACCAGCGCCTGATATTTTTCAGCTAAGTCGCAGACCCCTTTCAGGTTGGCGATGATGCCATCCATAGAAAACACCCCGTCGGTAGCAATCAATTTGATTCTGGCGCCAGCTTCCTCTGCCGCAATGAGCTGGGCTTCTAAATCACCCATATCGTTGTTCTTGTAACGGTAGCGCTTTGCCTTACAAAGCCTGACGCCATCGATGATGGAAGCGTGGTTCAGTTCATCGCTGATGACCGCATCCGCCTCTGTGAGAATCGTTTCAAATAATCCGCCATTAGCATCGAAACAGGATGCGTATAAAATCGTATCTTCCATTCCGAAAAACTGGCTGATTTTTCCTTCTAATTGTTTATGAATATCCTGTGTTCCGCAGATGAAGCGGACAGAGGACATTCCGTAACCCTTTGTATCAAAAGTGTCTTTTGCTGCCTGTATCAGACGCGGGTGATCGCACAATCCCAGATAGTTATTTGCACACATGTTCAGCACCTGTGAGCCGTCTGCCAAATTCACCCTCGCTCCCTGCATGGAGGTGATTTCCAGTTCTTTTTTATACAGGCTCGCAGCCTTGATTTCTTCGATTTCTTTGGTATAGATGTTTAAAATATCTCTTTTATAAGTCACAGCTTTGCTCCCTTCTTATAAACGTCATTTTCATCATTTTGTTCAGAAGCGGTCTGCAACTGACGTTTTGCTGTTTCGACGTCATAATTTGCATAGGTATAGTCAATAATTGAACACATTCTCACAGGGCATTGACCTTTCGTCAGCGCAATACCCCATCTTTTTGTACTCAGATTAAAGCTATCTGCGTTTTGAAGCAGCAACTGTAGCCGACCATTTCGTATAATAGGTAGTTCCCTTTATTTTACGATATCCCCTCACCTTGTAATAATAACGTACGCCAGCTTTCCCCTTCGTTGTTTTAAAGGAAAGTTTTTTTGTCGTTGTAATCTTTTTAAAACCGGTCTTCTTTTTTGTGGATCTATAGATTTGGTAACCGTCAACCTTGTAACCTTTTGACTTTTTCCAGTTCAGCTTTACAGATCCCTTTCCTGACTGCCCGCTTAAAACGATCTTTGTATTTTTGATGCCTTTCACGATGTCAGATGTGCCAGCCGTACCCTGTTCAGTAAATCGAAGTGTAATGCCGCCTTTTAAGGTTTCATAATTCTCATCTTTTGGAGTAAACTCCCAAGAATAGATTTTGCCATTCTCAATTAATGTTTCATCAGGCAAAATGTTTCCTGCATTATCTACCCAGTTCACAGTGCCCGCAACTGAAAAGGTTCCCTCCGTCGCGGTAAGCCCCACATCTGCCAGGGTATCACCTGCTTTCAGCTTCGTCTTTGCAAACTTCGGTGTACCCGTCACCTTTCCCTTTTTTATCATAAATGATTGGGAAGCTTGACAGCTTTTGTAAAATTCGTTCTCCGGAAGGGTGACCGTAACGATATACGCTCCGGCATTGGATGGAATTGTCGTACCATAATCTTTCCCTAAAACTCCTGACTCCCTGTAAGTGATCTGTGCTTTGGAAATGTCATGGGTCGTACTGGTTATCACTGGCTGATTAGGTTTTTCCCCATATTGCCACCAATCCATAGAAAATTTCAGGTTTCCAGGTTTTTTTTGATCGGAAGGAATCTTGAGATTTTTTTCTCCGCAGACCGTACAATATGCTTCATTGTTCTGTACTGTTACCATATGAGACTTCGCAGCGCTAAATTCTGACCCACTGTATCGTCTGCATTCATACTCCAGGTTGTCAAGGTAATCTGCTGTCGCAGCAGTTTCTGTACCTCTCAGCACGGGGGCTGTTTTACAATATCGGATGGCCCCTTTATAGATACCTCCCACAAAAGAAGGAACGGTCGCTGATGTGATGTTTTTGCTGTCAGCCGGATTTTTTCCGATGGTCGTCAGACAAACACCTTTGTCACTGTCTATCACAAATCCCATATTCTCATAGGTAAATGCTATCGCTTCGATTTTATCGCACTGGTCAGGCAAGATGCCAAAGCGGTAATTGGTTGCATCGACCATTGTCCAGCTTCCATCTAAGAGAACAGCATTCCATTCGTGGCCGCTGCCTACCACTGTAGCATTGGATATCCCCGCAATATGCAGCATGAAGCCCATCAGCATGGAATAACATTCGCAGGCTCCGGTTTTTCTGTTCCAAATGTAGTAAATATTGTCAACATTATTGCCGGCACCGATGCCATATACGTACTTTATATTTGTATGGACCCACTCAAAGATTCTCTCCGCTTTGGCACGATCTGTCGTACAATCAGAAATCAAATCCAGGGTAAAGGTTCTGATTTCCTGATAGGTTGCATTGTCTGCATTTTCTTCCTCATAAAAGTAAAGATAATATCCGTCAGAAGACGTCGTCGTCGGATTTACCGGCCAGGAAGTCTTTATATCTGTAGGCAGAAAAGACACCAGCGTCGTATTATCCACTTCCTTGCCTAATTTAGTTGTTCCCGCAAAGACGGATACAGACATACCGGAAATAATCATCGTTATAATAAGTAATGATACGATATGTTTTTTCAATTTAATTTTCTCCTTTTCCACAGTTATAGAATTTTCCAGATTCACATAATGAACGATTTTATAATATTGCGCATAAAGCAGATCTGTCCATCTATAAACAGATCGCCTGACTGAATTCTCCTGGAATGCTGTCTTCATTATAGGCTCTGACTTTGTAATACCAGCGTTCTCCTATCTCTCGATCGTAGTCATAATACTCGGTGTCCCAGACCTCCTCACAGAGCTCATACTCTCCGTCAGCGGTCCGGCTTCGATACACCTTGTAATAATAGCCTCGTTCCACATCATTCCAAAAAATCCTGACATCATCATATTCGTCAAATTCTCCGCTGATGATGGGATTTGCAGGTGCCAGATCTGTGCGATGGCCCCAGTAAGGGCTGCTATACTTGGAGTTGCCTGCGGCGTTTTTGTCATACAATGCTTTGACCACGTATGAGCGGCCTTCCTTATTTACTTTTGCATCTTGATAAATGCACTCTGTCGTTATCCCAATCCTTTTATACTTCTTCTCTTTTTGATTATAATAGTATACTGCGTAACGATCTGCCCGTGGAACTGCTTTCCATGAGATAATCGTATCGTTCGTTTCTTTGTCGTTGTCCACTCTGATAACTGGTCTTGGAAGGATTACTTTCCTGCTGGCAATATTACCGTAAAGTTTTCCACTTTTTTTCATCGCGCGAATTTTATAATAAGCTGTCTTGCCAAGGGCTGGTGACTTATCAATATAAAACGTCTGCCCAGTCCTGGCGATACGCTTAAATGTCCCCGTTTTGCTGTAAGAACGATAGACCTCATAGCCCGATGTTCCTGAAGTCCTGAGCCAGTTCAAAGTGATGCTTCCTTCTTTGTAGTTCACAGAGGAGGCCGCAGCTGGCTCTACAGATAATCTGTATTTTGTTGTTTCCGCTACCATATTGATATAGCCATACTGACTGTAGAAATTCAGAAAATCGTCTAATGTGCCATAATAATATCCAATGCGCCCATAGCCCCTGTTATTATTATCAGCCCAGCAGGTTTTCTTTTCTGATACTTTTAGTAAAACCACCGAATGACCGTACCCGCCATCAAATTTTTTCCCACGTGATAACCTGATATGGGTCCCTGCCTTTACATTTAAACACTTATTAATAAAGTTTGTCTTATTGAATTTCAGTCCTGTATAAAACTTCGTAGTCCGTGACGATGCCAAGATGCTGCTCACCTTTTCTGCATAACCCCAGCACTGACCCGATCCCGGGTATACAGTGCCAATCTTATATTTTGCTAAAATATAGTCTATGGACGCCTGCGCTGTCTTATTAGAAGTGCAATACTCCCCACAAAATTTTATCTCTCCGTCTTGGCCTTGATCAGCGGCAAAAACCGGAATCTGATCAACCATCATTACAGATGAAACCATAATCAGACTCAGTATAATAGAAAATATTTTCTGTTTCATATAGAACCTCCCGGCGGCTGGATTTGATCTA
>URXI01000134.1 GCA_900551775.1 uncultured Eubacterium sp.
CCTGAAAATGGCGGAATCAAAGATTCCTATTTCCACATGTCGCCCACAAGGGGCGACTCTTTGCAAGGTACGTTCTTTGAAACATACGGAAATATGTCCTTTGGACGATATTTCCTATGTTATAAAACAGCGAACGCTCCGGATAGAACGGTAATTTTCCGTTCTGCCTTTTCGCCCCAGGCTATGCCTGATTTTCCCTTCTAATTCTTTTTCAATTAAGCTACCACCGAAGAATGGGGAATACAAGGGGTTTTCAAGCTTATGTCTTTTTATGGACTTTTTTTGTACATTTTTGATATATTTCTGTAAAAGCGTATTGGCAGCAGTGACTATCTGCATCAAAAAACCAGTCACGGCTCTTTGAGTTATGACTGGTTTTGCTGTACTTATTTTGCGATTCTGATTGCTTTGTTGGACCACTTGGTGTAGACCTTAACGCCGTCGATAGTTCTGACACCTCTGACTTTATAATAGTAGCGAGTGCCTTTCTTCAGAGTCTTGCTGTTCTTGTAGCTCTTCTGGGTTCCACTTTTGGTGGTATAGAAAGCTTTTGTTCCGTACCCGCTGTTCTTCTTTGTCGAACGGAACACTTGGAAATAGTCTACCTTGAAGCCTGCGGATTTCTTCCATTTGACGGTGATAGCGCCCTTCTTTGCGGAGGAAGACGCTTTGATGGTCGTTGCCTTAACACCATTTATAATTCTATCTTGATCGTCTGCAATCGGTTCGAAAGTGACCGATATGGTGTGTGCCTTTGTTATATTTTCAAAGGTGTAAGAAGAAACCGCACCAACGCTGGCACCGTCCACAACGACGTCAGCAACCTTGTAACCTTCGTCTGGTGTAAAGTTAAAAGTTTTGGCGCTGCCATAGTATGCGGAAACTTTGCCCTCCGGCGTGATTGTGCCGTGGTCGCCTGCAGAAGCAGTAATGTCGTAGGACAATACTGCCCCACCAGAACCGCCGCTGGAAGAGTTGTCCTCCGTGTAAGCGAGTGCGTAGGTAGAAAACTTTCCACTTGTAACCGTTAGGGTTGCAGGATTGTTATCTTCGTCAGGCAGCTTCTCTGCCTGAATCACTCCATCTGCTCCAGCATGTGCTCGTATGATGAAAAATTTACGATTGGCAGACTGCAGATTTTGCGGGATTGCGAAGACTAGCTTCAATGGTTTTTTAACTGTAGTCAATGTTTCAGGCTCAGGGTTTGCACCATTTTCTATGATTTTTACTACCTTGACGTCAAAGTGTTCTCCAATCTTTGCCTCGCTGCCTGCCGCCTCTGCTATGGCATTCTGCACGGTATCTTCTGGATTTTGAACTTCAGATGAAACAACCTTGAGGGTACATTTTATATCGGCTGAGTCTTTCACAAGAGCAGCGTCTTTTGCAGTTAAGTTCGTTAACAAGTCCTGTTCATTTTTGACAATAAGTCCCTCAGTGGTGGTTTCAAACTGTGGAATCTTTGCAACCGCATCTAGCATCTTTTGTTGTGCTTCTTCATCGACAGCAGCTTTAATCTCATCGCCAGCTACTTGATATGCAGCATAGACATCGAGAATATCTTTTTTCAGTTCCTCAGTTACTTTTTGATCTTCTCTAATAGATGGCAGATCCTCAATTTTTTCCTTGACAAAGTTCTCATCAAAATCTTTCGTAGTACAATATAGCTCTGTTGTCCCTTTCACAGTCTTGTAATTATACTGTCCATTTGAATTCTTCTCTGGAGTAAAAGTCCATTCATAGCTCCCTGCACCTTCATGAAGCGTCTGGTCGGGCTTCCATGCAATCGTTCCCGAAGTATCACTATCTGATAATTTTATGTCTGGTAATGTACTTTGGCTAGATGATATTTTATATGTTCCAGAGGGTGGTATTGGATTTAAAATCGGATCCGCTTGTCGAAGATCAACATTGAATTCATGAGAGTCTTCGTAGAATTGGGATATAGTTTTATTGCCCGCCTCATTATATCCTGTCATAATATATGCCTTTACAACCACATAACAACTAATCTTAAACTGCGCTCTCACATCAGCACCAATACTATAAGTATTATATTTATCATACCCCTCGTTTACTGCCGGTGTAGAGTTAATGGTGTTCCAATGCCACGAATAGTGAAATATCACATCATTAATATTTGCTGTTGATACGGTTTTCTTCAAAGGATGAGTTGTGGATACTGTTAAAACTGGTGAACTTCCATCATACTCTTTGTCAGCATCAGGTCCATAAGTAATAACTGGATCTTCAGTTATTTTATTCTTCTCATAAAGATTATAGTATGTAACCTTCTCACTTTCCTTTACAGGAAGATAGGATGCTTGAGTTACTGTCCATATTTTCACTTCGTTGTTCTCATTATGCAATACTGGGAACTTATAGGAACTATCCTCCCCCCAGCTTCCATCATCATTTTTAATATAATTGTATGGTCTGTTATAAAGTCTACTTAGTTTTTCATATACTCTTTTCTTATTTTGGTCATAAAGGGTGACCGTTAAAGGGAAAGTCACTGCACTTTTGTAAGTGCTTCCCATTTTTACTACAGCATTTCGATCCGTAAGATCAGCACAAATCACATCTTTCAATTCACTAATACTTTGAAAAGAATTAGAACTAACAAAGTTGTTATTGCTAGCGTCCAGCCTTTTCGGCAGATACACGGTTTTCATTTTTGTCCCAGCAAATGCATTCTCTCCAATTCTTTGGACATTTTTGGGAATGATTACCACACCTTTGATTCCAGTTTCACGAAACGCTGAATCCGGGATTTCTTTCAATTTATCACAATTTGATAAATCAATTTGGCTTATTCCTCGTTGACGGTAAAAGGCTGTCTCTCCTATTGAAGTAATACTTGCTGGGAAAATCAGCAAACCTGTTATGCCCTTAAAAACATTAGATTGCCTGAAAGCATTGTCTCCTATAGTAGCCAGGCTATTTGGGAAAATTAAAGCTCCAGTAATTTTACAATCATAAAAAGCGTCTTTACCAATATTTTTTAGGTATTTAGCCCTAGAAAAATCTACTCCTACAAAATTGCACCCATCGTACCTTTTTGAAATCGGATTGCCATAAAACACCTCAAACGCATTATCCCCAATCGCCGTAACCTCAACCCCACCAATCTTTTCCGGTATCACCAGTCTGATATTCTGTTTCTGATTCTCGTTTAGACTCTCCAAATATGTTGTCGTCAGCCCGGTAATCGTCCCATTGGAAAACGCATAATCTTTCTCCCCCGGCGTTACCTCATTCGGGGTTTCACTCTCTGCCAGCACTCCCATCGCTGATGTGTTCAGCGCAACCAAAAGTGCCAACAGCACTGTCAAAATCCTGTGTACATACTTCTTCATTCCATTCATTTCCTAACCGCTTTAACCTTTCGCATTAAAAAAGGAGCCTTGTCCCACAACGCTCCTCTCCAGCATACAAATATCGTTCTAATCATCATAACTAGAACCACCTAATCTGTGCAGCTGGCTGCCATCCATAGAGAAACAGGCCCTGTAGCTTTGTGTCACTGCCTTTCGACAGTTTTACCAAATATTCAATTCTTTCTTCTAGGATTATACCCCCCCCCCACCTATTTGTCAACATTTGTCTTTTCTTCTAAAGGTTTTCTGTAATACATCTGCTTCCCACAGCGTCACGATAGATTTGTGCTTTTTGCGCCAAATTTTTCCTTCTGCACAAAATTCTCACTGCATTGACACCTGTAACCTGCCAGAGAACCAACCAAATCTCCTTTGCGGCTTTGTCCTCTGTTCATCTGTTCATCTGCACTCCTCTGCTAAAACAATTGTGCAGAAAAGCAAAAACACTGCAAAAAGCACAAAAGTACCGTGGAAGCCGATAAGCAGTTTCCACGGTACTAAAAATGATCAATATGCAGGCTCACTTCTCCGCTCTTCATTTCGTCGTCAAAGTAGATTTCTCCTCCATCGCCCGCAATTCTCTTTTGTACCGGAACAGCGTCACGCAAATGACAAGCATTACAATCACGCCGAGCAGTCCGATGCCAAAGACGACGAAACCGTTTTCCGCCAAAGTGATCGCGGCTCTTTTGCTGACCGGTATCAACGCGATCACCGTCATAAATATCGTTTGTATGGTGCGCAGTTTTTTCAGCCTGCCCGCGTACCGGGAGCCTTGCTCCTCTGCGATGTCCGCCAGGTTCGTCAGAAGCTGGAAGTGAAAATAGAGGATGATTACGTTGATGAACACATCAACCCAATACAAATCCGGCGTCATAGAAAATATGTTCAGCGCCCATTCCGCCAGATCCTCTGCCATCAAAAGCAGCGCAAAGGGTTTCAAAAGCTTTGCCGATGGTTCTATCGCCGCCACTGCGCCCAGCGCCAGATAAATCAGCAGAAAACCCGCCCAGGAAGGGAAGATGTTTACCGTTCCAAGGTTCAAACTGATATAGATGAAAAGATATCCCCAGCTGATTTTCCCGATGGCATCCTGGTAATTCATAGTTTCGCCCCTCTCTTAATCTTCAAGGTATCCAGCAGTTCTCCATTTTGATAGATTCTGGTTTCAAAGCCTTCGAAACGGGCAAGATCAAAATCCGGCGACTCCCCTAAAATGAAGTTCAGTCCGTCAAAATTTCCGTCCCATGGCTGCTTTACAAATCGGAAATCAAATCCGGCGCCTGCACTGCTGCTTCCGCTCACTTCTTGGAGAAGGTACTCTTTTTCTATGATGTCGTCAGGAGACTCGTCAGACATGTGATCAAGCGCCGCTGTCATCATTCCAATCACTTTGACGTTACTTCGCTCTGCTTGGCTTCTGCAGTCCTGATACTCGCCCCAGATGAACATCTTCTCCTCGGAAAATTTCGCAGACCGCTTGGAGCGCATGTCAAAAGAAGATCCATTTCCTATCATGTCGGCAAAGATATCCTCCTGATTTTGTATCTGATTATCGACAATGCGGATGGTCTGTTCATTGATGCGGATGATTCCGTTCTTCCCTTTGCCCTCCGATGCCACAGTTCCCGGCAGTTTCTCAAGCCCCCAGTAAATGGCAAAAAAAGAAGATTTGCATTTGCTTATCTTTCCGCTCTGTGTCACCGTCCAGCCTTTCTCCTTCTGTAAAGTCAGAGGGATGATCAGCACAGGCTGCGTTTCATATCCCTCCTGCCCCGCGATCACTGCCAGAGCCGTATAACGATGCTCATTTTCTTTCTGCAGGTTATATACCACATAGTCGGAAAACGGAACGTCCTTCAGCCCATGAGAAATATCAGAAGAAAAATCCGTTCCTTTCTCCACCTGTCTTTGTAATTCTTCCTGTTGGTTGCAGGGCGTCACAGCCGCCAGATAGTTCGGCAGATTGAACACCTTCCCCTTGACCCAGGTGTCAATGGCCCCTGCCGGCGTCGTGCATCCGTTCATCCTCGCCTCCGCCATCATCACCTTTGATTGATAATCGGACAGATTCGGATAATCCGTGCCGTAGCCACTTACTTCACTTCCGACAAAGATCGGCGCAGCCAGCACGACCAAAGCGCAGACCGAAACCAACGTCATCCCACGGGGATATTTCTTAAAGCGGGCGATGGCTTCAATGCGCCTTTTGATGTTTCTTCCGCCATTGGAAATAGAGGTGGTGCCTGGCGCCCTGGCGTATTTATCATCGGTCATGGAGAGCAGAATTTTGCCATAATCTCGGCGCTCTTCCCCTTCCAGTTCCTCCAAAACCCTCTGATCGCACAAACTCTCCATATCGTTTCCGATGCGATGAAAGACATATTGCAGAAACGGATTGCACCAGTGCAGCGCCCGAAGAATACACCAAAATGCATTCTGCAAAGCGTCCGCATAGGTCCTGTGCATCAGCTCATGGAGCAAAATCTTTTCATCTATATCTTCCCCTGCCGGAACTACTAAAAGCGGCCTGAAAAAGCCACAGATGAACGCAGAAGGAATTCCCTCTACTGTAACAACTTCACAGCCGCTAAGGGCATATCGCGCGCAAGTCTCTTCTACCTTTTTCAAGAGTGCCTCCTCCGCCCTTTTGCCGCGCCGCAAAATCCTGCGCAGCCGCACGTAAGACAGGCCATAGTACAATATAGAAATCAATACCCCTAGAATGTATAGGACAAAGAGCCAGTCCGTGACAGACACTGGCATTTTACTAACAAAAGGCAGACCAGATGTATTTTGACCGATGGGGATCCACTGCTGGGTGTACGCCGAGGCGAGACCGGATTCCACGGTTGTCTTGACCGCCTCTATCCCTGCTGCCAGCGTCACACTCAGATAGCGCCCTGTCAGGTGAACCGGCAGAAGAATTTTGCACGCTAACAAAATCCAAATCGCATACTGCCACCTGGGGGATAGCTTGTCGCCAAAGAGACGTTTAATAATCAAAAGAATCGCGCCGGTAATTGTCACCTCCGCTGTCTGCAGCAAAAATTCCCATATATTTGTCATCTCAGACCTCCATCTCATCCAGGAGTTTTTTCAGCGCGTCACGCTCCTCCTCTGTTATCTTCGATTCCTTTAGAAATGCTGCTACCAAATCCCCTGTAGCACCGCCGTATACTTTTTCAAGCAAATTGCGGCGCTCTTTCTTGGCGCATTCTTCTCGGCTGACGCCGGCGCTGTACTGATGCGGATCGGCTTCCCGATCTATTGTCACAAGTCCTTTGCTCTCCATTCTGGTCAAATAGGTATGCACCGTATTGCGGCTCCATCCAGTAATCGGCTTCAACTGGTCTACCACCTGACCCAGGTTAAAGCCATCTCCCTCCCAAAGTACCGTCAAAACAGTCAGTTCGGCTTCAGATAATCTGCGCATAAAAACACCTCCTACAACTGTAGTATCTATTTACATACTACAACTGTAGGAGGCTCGTGTCAAGCGAATTGTTTACTTTGCGATTCTATTCACTTTGTTGGACCATTTGGTGTAGATCTCCTGTCCATCCAACACCCTGACGCCCCTGATCTTGTAATAATAGCGTGCGCCCTTCTTCAACTGCTTGGTGTTTTTATAGCTCTTCTGCTTACCCGTTTTGGTGGTATAGAAGGCTTTTGTTCCGTAGCCGCTGTTTTTCTTAGTGAAGCGGAAAACCTGATAATAGTCCACCTTAAAGTCGTCGGACTTCTTCCACTTGATGGTGATGGCGTTCTTCTTTGCGGATGACCAGACTTTGATAGTGGTCTTTTGGATTCCCGTCTTGATTCTGGCAAAATACTGATCCACTGTCTCCGCCGCCACCAGGGCATAGCTGGAAAAATGACCTGTCTCAGCTACATAGTACCGTTTGCCATCTTTCACGATTTCCTTGCCCGGTACGGTCACATAGGTGCCGTCTGCCGACAGATATACCAGCTTTAATTCTTTGCCCTGGAGCTGCTCTGGAATCGGAATGGCGATGGTGGCTTTTCCCCCGCCAAAGTCCGTGACCAGCCCATTTGCGTGTACCACCTTCAGATCCAGCAAAATGCTGTCTTCTCCGATGATTTTCTTCTGCGTCTCCGTCGGTTCTTCCACAACCTCAGCGATGACCGTGACTTTGTCACCTTCGGTTTCTTTTGAAATGGCACCTAATGCTTTGTTGTCAAAGGTGACTTCTGCATCGCTGGTTTTGATCGTCAAAGCCGCATCGGTCTTCTCTGCGAGTTCTTTAATCGTCTCCGCCGGCAGTTCTGCCTTTACTACAGTTCCGCTGCCTTTTGGCACTTCAATGGCCACTTCGTCGGCCTTCTTTTCCACAGCCTGATCTACCAGTTTCTTTCCTGTCTCATCGGTGATTGTCGCAGTAGTCTCCTTGCCGCTGGTGGTGGTCTTCGCCTCTGTCTTTGTCGTCGTTCCCTCTGCAGTGCTGTCTGTGGTCACATCCGGTTTGGCAGGCGATACGATAATCGGTCTGTAAATCTCCCTGACCACATATTTGCCAGTCCCATCGCTTGCAGCCTCGTAGCCTTCCACGACGTACTGGCTGACATCCTGCGGGAATGTGCCAGAAATGATGCCTGTAGTGGTTGGCGTCTGTAAATTCCCTGCTACTGCCTGATCCAACGTTTTGCCGTCTACCAGCTGCCAGTAATTGTGCTCCAGATCGATCTTGGCACCGTCTGCGATGGATTCATCCTTAATCAGTTCGCCTTTATTCCCTGAATTCAAAATGATATTGTTGTTGATTTTGATGTCTGCAGAAGCGAAAACATTGTTAAATCTGATTGCTCGGTCTTTTGCTCCATCAATGATGTTTTCGGTGATGACCGCTTTTCCCCTGACCTCACCTTGCAGAGCGATAGCGTTGTGAACCGTATTTTTGATGACGTTTCCTTTGATTTCTATGTCCGCTGCCCCGCCACAGGCACCGTTCAGATAAATACCTTGATAAGCTTTCTCTACTACATTATTGTTAATAGAAATATTGCGGAAGGTATGAGTACCGCTTTCGACTAATTTAATAGCCTGACAATTACTATTTACGGTCTGTTCCAAGTCAAATTTGCAGTCCTGAATGGTAAGATGATCTACAGGGCCAAACTGTGCGGCTTCTTGTCCATTGTACCAATAGGCAAAGTAAATTGCTGGTTCATTTCCACTGTTTTCAAAATTGAGATTCTGGAAAGTCATATGATCGATATCGATAATGCTGTAATAGCCATTCGCTTCATTGACTTTGATATCTCTGCCCGTTGCATAGTCTACCATCTCTCTGCCAGTGCCATCGCTGCTGTAATAATGTCCCGGCTGAACCAAAAACTGTTCTAATATTGTACCCTCTTGACCAATAAGAGTAATGTGCTCGAGGGATCGCTGATAGTATCCCTTCTTATCCCTTAGCTTATCAATGGTTCTGTTTCTGATTTCAAGCTTTCCATAATTCCCCGACGTAAAGTTGAGCGTCGAATAATCCACTGCATAGTTCAGCGCCTTCTGCGCATTATCCGGTGTCACATTGACCATGATGCTGCCGGAACTTCCTGTGTTTACAACAGCCAGCTTTCCTTGTCCGCTCATATAGAACGGCCTGACTAAATCCCCAGTTGCTGTGATGGTTTTGCCGTTTAAGTCCAAAGTGACATCAGTCCCGACGTTTACACTTTGATCAATCGTCATATCTTGCAAAAGCTGAATTCTTGCGCCGCTGTCCGCCTCCGCCATGGCCTGCTCCAGGGATGGATAGGACTTGCTTATGCTATCATTTTTTGCAACTGATCCAGTCAATTTGGTATAGACAGTCCCAGCAGCAATTTTAGTCTCTTTGCCGTGTCTTGGTTCCTTGTAGTATCTATAATCTTCTATAAAGCGTAGACTATTTCCTGTAACTTCGAGTTTTGCAGTACTGGTAGGCCCAGTGCAAGACAGTTTCTCTGATACAATCATGCCCTCCTTATCCTGCAATAACTCCAAAGATAGATTCTCTGCCACTGTTTTCCCGTCATTGTCAACCTCACCAACAACCCTGCCTTTGACCTTTCCATCAGTTCCTCCAAAGATGCTAATTGCTGGGTTGTTATCCGATGTATAATATCCTATATATTTTTCCAAGTCTAATATATTATGTGGATTAGAGGTGCCTGAAAAAATGTCAGTAAGATGTCCTCTGTAACAATAGTTTATTCCTCCAGATTTCACTTCTATATTTATGTTGTCATATTCATCGTGAGCCTGTATACACAACTGGCTTAGCGGGATTTTGACGATATTACCATCAATTTCAGTGGGTTCTATCGCAAAGATATGATTCCCAATCTGATAGGAAATCGTCATCTTGTTTTCTGTCTCACCTTTATAATCCTTTATTCTTTCTACCTGCAGATATAGATATTCGTTATCTTCTCCCAGCGAAATTTTAGGGTTAGCAGAAAGTCGATATGTCTGGCTAGTTCCTCCCCAGGATGGGTCGTCTCCTTCCGCTCCCAGCATTGTTAACGCATCAGTACTTGTTCCCATCTTCACGGTCAAAACATCCGGTTTTGGTGACTCTCCTATCCCCGCAAATGCCATAGCAGGTATGCACCCCATAATCACAGCGATGCAGAGAAATGATAGTAATAATTTCTTCATAACGTTTCCCTTCCTTAATATCAAAAGAGCATGGCCGCAGCACATGCTCTCACTATTGCAACAAAACAGACTCCATTCCGTTATGAACGCAGATCATCTGTGCAACTGGCTGCCATCCCCTCCGGGGTACAGGCCCTATAGCTTTGTGCCGCTGCCTTTCGACAGTTTTACCCAATCTTTGATTTTCTCCTAAATTATACCCCCCCCCCACGAATTTGTCAATATGAGTTGCTGAAGCGGCCACGGCAAACGCATGAAAAACAGATTGTAAACAGAGTCGGTTCAGCTACAGCAGCAATTTTACTATAGCGGACCGTTTTTGCAAAAATGAGTATAAAAAATCCTGGTAAATTCCATGAATT
>URXI01000135.1 GCA_900551775.1 uncultured Eubacterium sp.
CCGCCAGAGCCGCCGCACCGATGACCACGTCGCCCACGCCGACCTTGCAGCCGCCGTAGCTCTGTCTGTGGTATCCGGCAAAGCGCTCTACCATCATGCCGGCAAAGTCATACTCTCCCGCCATGAAGACGTATTTGTTCGGAATGAATACATCGTCAAAGACAACCAGCGCTTCCTGTCCGCCGAACTTGCGGTTACCCACGTCGATGTCAGCCCCTTCTTCCATTTTTCTCGTGTCGCAGGACTGTCTGCCGTAAATCATATAGAGTCCCTCTGCATCACTAGGGCAGGCAAAGGAAACTGCGTAATCCTTGTCAGCCTCCCTCATTGCCATAGTCGGCATGATGATGTGCCAGTGGGAATTGATAGAACCGGTCTGATGCGCCTTGGCGCCTCTCACCACGATACCGTCCTCTCTTCTCTCTACGATATGGAGGAACATGTCCGGGTCATCCTGCTGGTGAGGCGCCTTGGCGCGGTCGCCCTTCGGGTCCGTCATGGCGCCATCCACTGTCAGATCCTCTTCCTGTACCATCTCCATAAACTTCACGAACCTGTCGTGATACTTGCTGCCGTACTGTTCATCGATCTCAAAGGTGGTGGAATAAACGGCATTGAAAGCGTCCATGCCGACGCACCGCTGGAAGCAGCTTGCCGTCTTCTGACCCAAAAGCCGCTGCATCTTCACCTTTTTGACCAGGTCTTCACTGCTCTGATGCAGATGTGTGAACCGGTTGATGGTTTTCCCTGTGATGTTAGACTTTGCCGTCATGATATCCGCATATTCCGGCTGCTGTGCCAGGGCATAGGTCATCGCCACACAGTTGATAGACGGTCTGATGATGGGATGGTCCACCCAGTTGTCAATCTTTTCCCCAAAGAGATAGACCCTCGTATTGAGTTTTCGCAGACTCTCAATATATTCTGCTGCTGTCATTAATGCCATTGTTTTCCTCCCTTATATATGCCCCAGCGCCCGGGCGACTTTGATCAGCCCTTCGATGAGGTTCTTCTGTGATGCTTCCATTTCCTCCTGGCTCCACTTCATGAAACCTTCACCGGTTTTGAAGCCCAGCTTGCCTTCGTCCAATTTTTCTTTGAGAAGCGGTGACGGTTTTGTTGAACTCTCGATGTGGGGAAAGAGATAATCGTGGATGCTGTACGTCAGGTCGATACCACCGGAGTCTATAACTTCCATCGGTGCCATGACCCCGAGACGCATGCCGAAACCGTTCTTCACGGCCTTATCCACATCCTCCGCCGTTGCGATGCCGTTCTCCACGATGGAGATCGCTTCTCTGAACAGGGCGTGCTGCATCCTGTTTGCCAGAAATCCTGGTACGTCTTTCTGTACGATGACGGGACATTTACCCGCTTCTTCAAGAAGCTGATAGGTCGCGTCCACGGTCTTCTCCGATACATACTCCGTTTTGATCACTTCCACCAGAGGCATCAGATAAGCCGGCTTCCAGAAGTGGGTGCCGATGATTCTCTCTTTGTGAACTGATTTTTCGGCAATCTCCGTAATGCTGATGGCCGACGTATTGGTGGCCAGAATCGTGCTCTCAGGGCATAATTCATCCAGCTTGGCAAAATAGTCCTGTTTTACTGCCAGGTTTTCTACGATACACTCAAAGATCACGTCTGCAAACTCTGCCGCTTCTTCCAGGCTCTCTGTGCAGGATACTCTTTCTAAAATTTCTGGTATCGTGTCACTTTCGATAACCCCGTTGTCCGCCAGAACCTGCAGCCCTTCTTTCATGGTTTCTAAGGGCTTTGCCCTCTCTTTGTCATCGTAAACATAGATGATTTTGACCTGGTGTCCCTTCATGGCAAAAGTCTGGGCGATGCCTGTCCCCATGACCCCTGCCCCGAGAATGGCCACCTTCTTCTTATTGTCCATTTGCTTTAACCTTTCTTTTTATATGATAAGGGAAATCCCGCCAGGCGGAATTTCCCATTAAATTTTAATATACGCCGTATGGATATACTTTGTCAGGTACGTCTTTGTTGACTCTGTCAGACGGAACAAATGCAACGGCACGAACGATGGTACCGTCACCCATGTACCAGCGAAGCGGGAATGCGCAGAATAGGAATCTCTGGTTGGTTACCTTGTCTAAGTCGCCGCCCAGGTTCTCAATGCCCATGACATTGTTGGCCATGAGAATGTCGTGGCAAGGCTCCCACTCAGGGAAATCATCCTTTGCCGGATGTCCGTGCATCTCCTCGTATTCTTCCGTAATACGCGGAACATATGGACCAGGGCCGTGGTCTGCAGCATAGGTGTACAGAATGTGGTCGATGGCCTGCATGTCAAAGCCGACGCCTCTTACATGATGTTCAACGAACCATTTAGCACCTTCGATGGAGAGGCCGGGGCTGTATGCGAAGTAATCGTCGTTTTCACCCCAACGTCTGTGCGTACCAGTATTCAGCAGAACCCAGTCTCCCTCTTTGATTCCGCCCGGAACTTTTTTCGCAGCCTCTTCGATCTCTTCTACGGTGATCAGTTCCCATTTTCCCTTCGGGATGTCTAGGCATACAGCTTCTCCAAAGTAGTTCTGGATCGGCAGCTCATGGGTGAACGGGCTTTCCGGAATAACATGGGCCGGAGAATCAGCATGGGTAGAGTTGTGCATATGGAAATCATTGAATGTCTGCAGTAATCTGTAGTGCATCGGCATATGCTGTACTCTGTCTATATGGAAGTCTCCGTTGGAAGGCCAAAGCGGATTGCCTCTGCCAAACGGGTTGGACAGATCGATCAGTTCAAAGGATCCATCCTTGAACATATCAAAGATGCTTCCATCATAAGGTTTATTCCAATCATCGGTGTGCGCAAAGCACTCTTCACGTGTGTGTCTTACAGCAATTTCTGACATAATAGTTCCTCCTTGAATTTTGGTAGTTATAATTGCCCCGGGCGAAGGAAAGTTTCGCTCTTTTGGTAATATATAAAGCAAATGTCGTGCCAAATCCCCGGCACGCGGGGTGGAATCCGCATACAGTTGGAACGACAAGGGTTTCGCTCAAGCTTAGATTTACTTCCGAAGCCCTATGCCGCCCAGACTGTTGCAGATGTGAAAGTCGTTGCAATGAAGCAACGTCTCTAACTCATCAGCTGACTGTTCCTACATCAGCAATTCCCTGTCCGATAGAATCGAGATTTGCCGTCGCTTCCCCTAAAGAAGCATCCCAGTTAAACGACGGGTGCACTGCGGGTATATGCAGGTCATTAAACAAAAAACGCCGCGCTCTGCTGCTGACGGAAAATCAACTGCAAAGGCGGCGCCTTTTATTTAAATCTTACCTATTCAATTCTTCTACCGCATGTACCAGCATCTCGATGGCTGCCGGAATGGCATCTTCATCCAGGTCAAATTCGGCATTGTGCAGCGGCTGGGTCGTATCAGTGCCGATGCCCACATAGGTGGCGATGCCTCCGTTATCCTGTACCTTGTTCATCATGACAGAGGCATCATCCGTACCGCCGACACTTCCCTCAAAATAAATCTTTTGGAACCAGCTTACTTTGCCGGCAGCTCTCTCGATAACCTCCATCATGGCATCGTCGCTTTGAGCTGCTGGAATTTCGCCAAAATCCACGTAAGTGTATTCCATGTCATAAGCTTTAGCAGAGCCGTCCAGGATGTCAAATACACGGCCCCTGACATATTGGGAAATTTCCTGGGTCTGTCCGCGATATTCGATACTCATAAAGGCGGTGGGCGCTATGGTGTTGACCACGACGCCTGCATCCAGCTTTCCGACGTTCACTCTGCATAGCCCCGCTTCATGAGGCGCTATCGCATGGAGATTCATGGCTGCGGAGCAAGCTGCAAGCAGGGCGTTTTTTCCTTCCTGCGCCGCACCACAGGGGTGAGCTGCTCTGCCGTGGAAAGTCACATCCAGCTGGCAGTCGCTCA
Source organism: uncultured Eubacterium sp. (assembly GCA_900551775.1). GTDB lineage: Bacteria > Bacillota > Clostridia > Peptostreptococcales > Anaerovoracaceae > Senimuribacter. The sequence continues at coordinate 3,930 of URXI01000135.1, forward strand.
AGAAATCCTTACAGCCGCAGCACAGGGTATTCGATGGCAGCGGGCGCCCCTCACCCGTTAAGGCCATGTGAATCGAGATAAAGTTTTCGGCATCGTCCAAGTGGCCTTTGTCCACTATGGCCTGGGCACCGTTATAGCGCTCCTCTGCAGGCTGGAAGATGATTTTGATCTTTCCGTTGAGCTCGTCCTTTTTCTTCATCAGCGCGTCGGCAAGACCGAGGCCGATGGCTGTATGCGCATCGTGTCCACAGGCGTGGACGCATTCTGCATTGCAGGAGAGATAACCCTCGTCAAAGGGACGAAAGCCGGGATTTGACGGTTCTTGGTAAGGCAGGCAGTCGATGTCGAATCGAAATGCTGTCACAGGTCCTTCTTTCCCAGTATCCAGAACGGCAATAACGCCGGGATAACCGCAAGTCCGCTCCACGTAAGCCGGCAATGCCCCCTGGGAAATTGCCCTCTGCTTTTCTGCCTGCTTCTCTGCAGGCGTCAGCATCTCAAAGGTAATCGACGCTTCCTCTACGACCTCTGCTCCCATCAGGCAGGAGTAACCCATCGTCTCCAGGATTTCCGCAACACGCGCACTGGTCCGAATTTCTCTCCAACCAATTTCCGGGTAATGATGGAACTCTCTTCTATATTTGATAAACTGATTCATTGTTCTTTTCCTCTCCATTTTCTTTGATTTCTCTGCACTCATCCAGAGCCTGCCCCAACAGCTCTATGCCGCGGCGGATCTGATCCTCTGTCACATTTGAAAAGCAAAGTCTGATGTGGCCTTTTTTTCTCTTGTTATTTTCATAAAATACCCAACCAGGTACTACGAGGACACCTTTTTCTGCTGCTCGCTTGCACAACGCTCGTTCATTGATGTCATCAGTCAGCGTGCACCAGAGGAGAAGGCCCCCTTTGGGCTTCTGATAGGAAATTCCTTTGTCAGTAATCTTATCCAGCTCACTGCAGAGAAAATCCAATTTTGCCTTATATACTTTCTGAACGACTCTGACATGGTTTTCATATTGCCCCGATTTGATATATTCATTAAGAAAATATTGGCCAATGCCACTTACAGCAGTTTCATCGATGCTCAAAGCGTATCCCAACATGTCAATCAGGTCAGCCGGCCCTACTGCATACCCCATTTTCATCATATACGGAAAAATCAAAGTAAAAGAGTACACGTAGATGACCATTTTGTTCGTATCCAAAGTATAGAGGCTGGGCAGCCTTTTGTCATAAGCAAAATCCCATTGATAATCTTCTTCAATGACCGGCACGTTGTAGTCGTGAGCCAGCTTCAGCAAGGTCTTCCTCTTTTTCAGAGACATGGTGATGCCAGTCGGGTTGTGGAAATTAGGCAGTGTGTAGATGAACTTCGGTTTGTACTGCCTGATGGCTTCCTCCAGCATGTCCATCCGCATGCCGTCCTCTTCCATGGGCACGCCGATCACGTGTATCCCCCGGTTGTAGAAAATACTGTAGTTATCAGGCACCATGGGTGATTCCGCCACGATGCAGTCTCCTTCTCTGAGATACAACATCATCAGATAACTGATCGTCTGATTGCTTTCAGCCAGAATCTGCACGTTTTTCGGCGTTACGTAGATATTTTGTTCTGTCAGGAGTTGGCAGATATTCTTTCTGAGCAATTCCGTTTCATTATAGAAGCCTTCCATGCTGCCTTTTTCACTACAGTCAAATATCTGCTCTACCACATGCTCCATATTTTTAACCGGATTCAATCGTCGGTTCATGATCATTCCCCCAAAGGAAATGATTTCTCCTGCTTCCGATTTCCAATAGACATCGTTAAAGGTTTTCTCTGCCCTGCGGAATTCATAGCGGAAGGCCTTTTCCAATGGAAAGAACCTTTTGCCAAATTTTTGCGCATCCTGCGCCGCTTTCACAAAGTATCCTTTCGGCTTCTCTCTCGATACTACCACCAGGCCGTCTGTAATCAGCAAGTCATAGGCTTTGATGACCGTATTTCGGTGCACACCGATTTCTTCTGCCAATCGCCTCTCAGATGGCAGTTTGAACCCGTCTGACAGCTCGCCCGACAAAATCTTCTCTTCAATTTTTCTGGCAATCTGCTGGTAAACAGGCACACAGCTTGCGCGATCGATTTTCAAATCCATTCTTTCACATCCTTTTGCTCGTTACACGGCTTTCAGCCGCTGAACTAGCAAAGAGCCGCTTCAGTTGATTTTACAATCAGCCGGAAACAGCTCCTTTCTATGATTATTTATGCTGCCGTATTTTCTTCTGCTGCCTGTCTTTCTTTCACTTTTTTGACATATCTGTCCCAGACAGTCAGCATGACGATACCGATGACCATGATGATCGCGATGGCAATAAACATGTAACGATATCCTCCGTCTCCAAAAGTATCCAGAATCTTACCTGAGCAGAACGGCACGATGACTTCCGGCAGATAACCCACAGTGCAGACCAGGCCGATTGCAGTGCCCGCCACTCTGATTGGAACGCCGCCCTCTTCCATCATGGAGAAGACAAGGCTGTATCCGCCATACATACCGGCATAAATCATGATGCAGAGAGCGATAAACAACGTCGAACTCATGTTGCCCATGATGACCATCATGAAGGTACCGATTGCCATCATGGCAAAGGTTACATACATGACCTTGGACCTGCCAAGCTTGTCCGCTATGATGCCGCCGCCAAAAGATGCCACTGGTCTTACATACTGTGCAGCGATGGTGACGATAGCGCCAGCTGTAGCAGCCATACCAAAGCGTGATGTTGCATACGGGGTAAAATAATAGAATGCGATATTCATCACATAAGTACAGCAGAGTATAGATGACAAAATCCATACAGCCGGCATCTTGATGACTTCAAGTACCTGCGCTACACTGATTTTTTCCTGTTTTTCAGCAGTATCCAGTGTCTCCGCCGCTTCCTGCGGCTTGTGGTCTTTCATCAGGAAGAACAACAGGATGCCAAGTACGATTGCAACGATGGAGTAGTAAGTAATGACACCGTTAAGGCCCGCTAAATCACTGGACACTTTGCTGAAATATCCGAAGATGGAAACGATAGCAACACCGTCTATGGCATACACGATGCCTCTGCCGCCGTCCATAAAGCCATAAGCCTTACTCTGTTCCTTTTCACTGGCGATTTCACGCAGGCTCTTCAGCAGGGAAGGCCAGAAAGCGAACAGCGAGGTAAATCCCCACAGTGCATAGATGCCCAGCAGCATGATGTAATTCGGATGGAGCAGATGCAGCAGGCCGCCTAATCCCGTCAGTACCAGTGACACGGACATCAGCTTTCTGGTGGATACCATATCGGCAACAACACCGCCGAACAGATAAGAAATCATGCCGAAGATACCGAACATGGATCCAAAAGTACCCATCTGCGTATTGGTCAGGTGATAGGTTTCCAGGTACGCATCATAAAAATAAGATCTGAAATACGGCAGGCCGTAAATCATAGCACCAGCGATGGTAATGACAACCAAATGAAACATGTGCTTTTTCAGTTTTGAAGTGTTTTCTGCACTCATTGTTTTTCTCCTTTTTGTTCATTTCTTAAGGTAAAATAATTGCGTCAATTTTCTTAATTATACGAGAAAGCGGCGGCAAGTAAAGTACCAAAAGTGAACAAAATAAAGGCGGCTCGTAGTCCAAAACGAAATATGAACCCATCCAAATAAAAAGCAGAGCGTATCTATGTACACCCTGCTCAAAGCTTAAAAAACAGAACTCGCCCTTATACGATGCCTCCGATCCTGCTAATCTCAAGTCCAGCCGCTTCCCATGCATCCAAGATGCGATTGAAGCCATAAGAATCACTGGCATAATGCCCTGCGATAACTGCATTGCAGCGACTATCCTTTGCCAGTTCATCCACCACCTCTGGTTTCATATGCATGACGACAAAGGTATTGACACCGGCATCAAGATAAGCCTTATATTCTTCTAAACCCCCCCCCCTGCCATATCCACCATGATTTTGCCAGCAAAGCTGTCATCATTTCCCACGGCAATATATGGATGCTGCGGTGTGCTGTTGTATTCTCTAATTTCCATCAGACTATCCACTACGTCCTTCAGTACCGCGTCAGGTCTTTCGTCTAACAAAGCATCCAGCTGATTCTGGACATCCCTCTGCACAATCAGATCTGCCGGCGTGTGGATGCTGAGACTGGCGATATTCAGCAGTCTTGCCATCTGTCCGGTAGCCGCATAATTGATGGAATGGGTTGCTTTAAAGGTCTTGGCATCCTTTCCTTCCAGCAGTTTCTGTGCAGTAGTAGGAGACACACCAAATTCAACCATTCGTTCAAAATGTGCGTCATATTCCATCTGCCCCACATTTGCCATGACCAGATCCTGCGGATGGTGGCGTGCAACACAATCGTAGCCGAGGCCGTGTGCAACAGCAACCTCAGCAGTTCCCATATCGATACCCGCCAGGACTTTTTTGATATCTTCCCCTTCAACCTGAATAACAGAATCCGCAGGAATCTTGTCAATTCCTGCTAAATCCAGTGCAATGCGCATCATTTCCTGTGTATTCATTTTCTTCACCTGCTCCTTCTTTCTTTATTCCCAATAGAAGTTCTCAAAATGACGATTTCGTGTATCAGACATATCTACCTTCAGTCCTTTTGCAAAAGCAAATGGCCTGCCTTTCAGGTACATCATACCATAAAGTGATTCATCCGTTGCAATTCTCATCAAGTCAGCTTCAGACTTTACAACCTTTGCTTGATCTGTATCCGTATATACGGAACCCGCCAGCTTATCCAGCTCCGCATCGTTGCATTTGGCATAGTTAATGCCTGAATTGAAGAAAGAGTAGAAAGTCCAAACAGGAGCTGAATTGACGTCCATAGGCTGTGTCACACCCAATTTAAAGGAATTGCCCTTCAGGTTATCTAAGTGTGCTACGCTGTCCAGGGTTTCTAGTTCCATTTTAATGCCTACATCTTCCAAATTCTGTTTTACAATTTCCATCATACTCTTTTGCTCTGATAGGATAGATACCTTGCCAAGATCAACAGGAATTTTCACGCCCATATCCTTCAGCAGCTTCTTTGCCTTATCCGGGTTATACTCATAGACAGAAAGACCTTCCGGTTTGTCGCCCCATACACTAGCATAGAAGGCATCTGCTACTTCATAGTTCCCCTTGATTTCACCAGCTTGGGCGACCAGATTACGATCAATAGCAAAGTTCACTGCCTGACGGAAGCGCTTATCGCTGGTAGGTTTCTCTTGTGTATTAAAGACCAGAATATTTGCCAGACAAGGAATACTGAAAGCGGTTTCCAGGTTTTCATCTTCTTCAACACTGCTGTAGATTGAAGAGTCAATCTGTGCAAAGTCGATTTCACCCTTCTGCAGCGCAATCAATCCACTGGTCACATCGCTGATTACCCGGAAGGTGATTTTATCCAGTTTGCCAGCTTCTCCCCAGTATTTATCATTTTTCACCAGTTTCGCAACACCCGTTGCACTGTCATAACTCTCCAGTTTATACGGTCCGCTTCCAATCAGCTGCTCCCAATATGCATTATCTCCCAGTTTTTCAAACTGATCGGCGTTGACGATGGGAATGACCGCGTCATATATTCTTAAGTTGGTATAATCTGGATAAGTAATACGGAACTCATTCTCACCAGTAATCTCAAATTTCGCATTTTCGTATCCATATCCACTTGGACTGTCAGCGCAGAGTTTTGCAGAATATAGAACATCTTCTACAGTCAGCGGATCTCCGTTGTGGAATGTTACATCTTTGCGGATTTTGAAATCCCAAATCAAACCGTCAGGAGAAACTTCCCAGCTTTCTGCAATGCCCGGTTCCAATTCGCTGTCTTTGTAATTCACTTCCAGCAAATTTTCCATGACCAGGCGGCTGATATCAGACGGATAGGAATTGGGGTCAAGGGATGGGAATTTCGCACTCAGAGCGACATTCAATTCATTGGTTTTGGCAGATTCACTTTCCGATCCTCCGCAGCCTGTCAAAGAAAGGCTTAAGATGCATGTCAGCACCAGAGTGATAGCAATCAGTCTACGTTTCATTGTTTCTCTCCTTTATATTATTTTATTGAGTTACAGCTGCTTTTGGGCACGCCACAAAATGGCCCGGTTTCACTTCTAGAAGGGGAATATCACAGGAAGTACAGCTTTGCGAACAGTGCTCACAGCGAGCGGCGAATCTGCATCCTGGCTCAGGGTCGATCGGACTGCTCACCTCCCCTTTTAAAAGAGGCGGCTCCAGATTGATGCCTTTTATACCTGGAATCGGGATAGATGCAAGCAGTGCTTTCGTATACGGATGCAGCGGATTATAGAATAATTCGTCACTTTCCGCTTTCTCCACACACACGCCTCGGTAGAGGACGATGATTTCCTGACTGATATGCCGCAC
>URXI01000136.1 GCA_900551775.1 uncultured Eubacterium sp.
TGATCGCTGCTGTCAGAGTTGTCTTTCCGTGGTCTACGTGACCGATTGTTCCGATATTGATATGCGGTTTGTTTCTCTCGAATTTTTGCTTTGCCATTTTTACGTTTCTCCTTTAAATAAATAACAAATTAAATTTTTTGGAGCTGTTGAGCAGACTCGAACTGCCGAACCTCTTCCTTACCAAGGAAGTGCTCTACCAACTGAGCTACAACAGCCTGTCACATCTTTAGTAATCGTACTATATTTTTCACAGATTGTCAACAATTTGAAGTCATCAATCCGTAGATATTTTGTGATATTTTTATGAAAAAATACGGCAGACGCCGTATTTATCCAAAAAAGCTCTCATATTCACCCCTTAACATGGAATAAATAATCTGATCCAGATAGCCTCTCTCGGCTTTATAATTTTGCCGTAGCACCCCGTCTCGATGCATACCCAGGCTCTCGTAGAGCTTAATACCGATCAAATTGTCAGGATAAACGTCCAGCCAGAATCGATTCGTCTCCATCTCTTCAAAAGCAAATCTCAACAGAGCTTCCATAGCTTCCCTGCCGAAGCCGACCGCTTTTTCTGAAATTGCGATTCGCCGAAGTTCAAAGATGTTCGACTTAAAATCCAGCCTGACCAAAGCATAACCCACTACCACGCCATCCATTTTCTTCCTAAATATGAGCAGCAGGTGGTTTGGGTCAGCAATCTCCGCTTTATGCTCCTCATAAGTGCCGATCCACAGATAATCCCGATTGTCCGGATGGGATTCCAGGGCGATAATGGCATTGATGTGTTCTTCTTCTGCCTCAGAAATAACCAATCTCTTTGTCTCCATCTCTTTCATAAATTACGCACCTCCTACTATACTCCATCCTATCACAAGCAGCCGCCCTTGTATCCAGCCAAACACGCAAAATCCGCCCGACCAAATTCATCAAATTTCAAGATAACCCTGTATCTTCTTCTTAATTCTCTGCATGGCGTTGTCCACCGTTTTAGTCGGCCTGCGCAATTTAAAAGCTATTTCTCTGTAGTTCTTACCCTTCAGCATCTCATTCCAGACTTTGTTTTCAAAGGGACTGAAAATATCCTGTTCATTGGCTTTGAGATAGTCGACAACCTCTTTCATCAACATCATACTGACCGGATCGGTCTCTGGGCTGGTTGCCGCCAGCCGCTCTGACAGGGACTGTGTCTCGTCACCGTCCGTATCCTCTCCAGCACTGAGGGAGACAGATTCATTCAAAATCTGATGCTTTTGGCGATTGGCATGCTTGATCGCCGTAATAATCTGCCGGTTGACGCAAAGCTCTGCAAAGGTGCGGAAAGAAGCCTCTCCATCCTCGTCAAAATCGCGAATCGCTTTGAAAATACCGATCATCCCTTCTTGAATGACATCTTCGTTATCCGCTCCGGCAATAAAATAAGTCTTGGATTTGATCTTTGCCAGCTCCTTATATTTGTTAATCAGATATTCATAAGCCGTGCTGCTGCCTTCCTGCGCCATCTTTACGATGGATTCGTCCGACAACAGGTTTAGTTCCTTATTTTCCATCTCTCTGCTTTCTTACCTCATACATCAAAATCGCTGCCGCATTAGACGCATTCAATGATGTAATCTTTCCAACCATAGGCATGGAAACGATATAATCGCACTTTTTTCTGACCAGCTGGCTGATACCAGTTCCTTCGCTGCCGATGACCAACGCGATTTTTCCTGTCAGGTTCTGATTGTAGTAATTTACGCCGCCCATATCGCACGCCGCAACCCAGATGCCGTTTTCTTTTAGACGATCAATGGTCTGCCCGATGTTGGCGACTTTCACACAAGGTACGTATTCGACGGCACCTGCAGAAGCTTTGACCGCTGCTTCCGTCAAACCGCAAGCACGGCGTTTTGGTATGATGACACCATGCGCCCCTGCACATTCAGCCGTTCTCATGATCGCTCCCAGGTTGTGTGGATCCTCCAGATTGTCCAAAATGATGATGAACGGTTCTTCACCCCTCTGTTCCGCCAGCGCGTAGATGTCCTCAAGTTCTGCATAACGGTAAGCAGAAGCATAGGCGATGACGCCTTGATGAGAGCCGCCCGCTGCAATTCTGTCCAGAGTAAGCTTATCGCTCTGATAAATTGGGATCTGCTTGTCCTTGGCCATGCCGATGATTTTGGCAATGGAGCCTTCAGCGCCCTTTCCAATCAGAATTTTTTCTATTTCTCTATCGTTTTTGAGCGCCTCAATAATCGGATTCCTGCCAATGATAACATTATCGGCAATCGGCTCTTCAAACGCCTCATATCCAGCCGCCTTCGCCGTCCTCACAGGCCTTACAGGTCTCTGACTTTTCCCTTCTGCCCTCGGAACATAGCGCTTGCCTTTACGTCCGTTAATTTCTTCCCAATTTCTTTTGTTTTTTCTCTTTTCTGCCATGAATTATTTTCTCCTATATTCAAAAAACTGATAGCGGATGCCCTTCTCTTCCTGCACCTCACTCTGCCAGACGATTTCAAACTCGTTCATCTCGTCCAGGTTTACAAACCAGGTGTCTGCCTCGAACTTCTGATAAATTTTTGTAATGTAGCACGTATCACATTTAGGGAGGAACTCCCTGTACACTTTGCCGCCTCCGATGATGAATACGTCGTCGCCGTCGTACTTTTTCAGCACGTCGTCAAGCTCATCCTCAGAATGAACGATCAAAACCCCTTCGGGCGCATAGTTCTCTCTCGTAGTCAGAACGATGTTGTCCCGGTTCGGCAAAGGCTTGCCGCCTGGCAGACTTTCCAAAGTCGGCCGGCCCATGACCACCGTCTTCCCGCGGGTTCTCTCTTTAAAATACTTCAAATCGCCGGGGATGTGGCAGAGCAGTCCTCCGTCCCTCCCAATGGCCCAGTTTTCATCTGCTGCTAGTATGAGTTTCATCTATTTGTTCCTTTCAAGCCTATTCAATTTCATATGAACTGCTGTCATCTGTTCATTTTTAACTAAATCAGTGCAATTGAGCGGATTTGAGTATAAAAAAACCGTATTTTTATCAAAAACCCACCGTTCCGTCTCAATTTATCCTGTTATTTTACATTTATTTACTTTTTATTATACTCAAATCCGGCAAATCATCCCTATTTAGTTAAAAACCTGGCCTCCCCTGGGCTGTGCCCTGCGCTTGCAGGGCAGAACCATTATACCGCAATTGGTATGTTTTTGATCTGTGGGTTCTTCTGATAATCCTCGATGATCAAGTCGTCAGTTGTAAAGTCGTAAAAATCCTTCACCGCCGGGTTGAGGCTGAACTTCGGTGCCGGATACTGCGGCCGCTGAATCAATTCTTCAATAATCGGAATATGCCGATCATAGATATGGGCATCAGCAATGACGTGAACCAATTCTCCCGGTTCAAAACCACACGCCTGGGCAAGCATGTACACCAGAACGGAATACTGCACCACATTCCAGTTATTGGCTGCCAAAATATCCTGAGAACGCTGATTCAGAACGGCATTGAGCTTGTTTCCGGTTACATTAAAGGTCATGCTGTAAGCACAAGGCTCCAGACCCATTTCCATCAGATCCGCAAAATTATAGATATTGGTCATGATCCGCCTCGACTGCGGCGTATTTTTCAGCTGCCAGATGACATTATCCACCTGATCCATTTCGCCCTGTCTGAACTTGTATTTCACACCCAGCTGATAACCATAGGCCTTGCCGATAGAACCGCTTTCGTCAGCCCATTCATCCCAGATGTGGCTCTTCAAATCGTTGATATTGTTGGATTTCTTCTGCCAAATCCACAGCATCTCATCCACTGCCGATTTAATGGCTGTCGGCCGCAAAGTCAGCGCTGGAAACTCGTCCGAAAGATCATACCGATTGACCACGCCAAAAGTTTTAATCGTGTAAGCCGGTGAACCGTCTTCCCATCTCGCTCTGACTTCCTGCCCCTCTGTAGAAAAGCCGTGATCCAAAATCTCACGGCACATATTCACAAATAATCCGTCTGCTTTACTCATCGCTATCACTCCTCAATTCTTTTCAGCGCTTCCAGCGCCACTTCTTCCAGGCGCTGTGTCTGACCATCCAGATAGAGAAAGCCCATCAAGGCTTCAAAGGCTGTAGCCAGCTTGTAGGTCACGGCATCTGCACTTCTTGCCTTTGACGCCGTCTTCCGGTTTCTGGCCCGCCTGACCAATCCAGCCTCCTCTTCTGTCAAAAAATCCTTCAGTAAGGACTTTACGGCTTTTGCCTGTCCGTCAGCACACACGTACTTGATGGCTTCCTTGTGCAGTCTGTCCGCATTCTGCTGCCCACTGTCCATCACATATTTCCGCGCATATATCTCATAAACGGCATCGCCTAAAAAAGCCAATGCCGTTGTATTTATTTCCCTTGGATTCAGTTGTTTCATACTATTCTTTTATAATCTGCACACCCTGCGGCGTGTCCTTTAAGGTGATGCCTTTTTCTTTCAGCAGATCTCTGATCTCATCAGCCCTGGCAAAGTTTTTCGCCTTTCTCGCTTCTTGTCTCTCGTCAACCAGCTTCTGAATCTCATCATCGACGCCCTCGTCTGCCTTGCCCTGCAAAAGACCTAAGACGTCAGCAAATTCCATCAAAGTCTCCAGGGACTTCTGTGCAAACTCCCTCGTAGCTCCGTCCTTGACTGCCGTATTAATAGCAGTAACCAGCTCAAACACTGCACTGATAGCGTCAGCAGTGTTGAGATCGTCGTCCATGACCCGGATAAAGTCCTGGCGATACTTGTCATATGCGGCCAGCTGCTCTTCCTCTGCAGAAGTCATTGCGCCCTCTGCCCCGGCTGTCGTCAGATAAACCAGATTCTCCTTGCAGTTTTCCATTCTGCCGAGACCATTCTTGGCCTGCTCCATCAAAGCGTCGCTGAAGTTGATCGGATTTCTATAGTGCCCTGACAGCAGGAAAAAACGAATGACTTCCCCGTCGTATTCTTTGAGGATATCTCTTACAGTAAAGAAATTTCCCTTGGACTTTGACATCTTCTCATTATCAATCGTAATATAGCCGTTGTGCATCCAGTAGTGCGCAAATGGCGCGCCATTGCAGCACTCTGACTGAGCGATCTCATTTTCGTGGTGCGGGAACTGCAGATCCTGTCCGCCGGCATGGATGTCGATGGTTTCTCCCAGGTGCTTTTTCGACATGGCCGAGCATTCGATGTGCCAGCCCGGTCTTCCCATTCCCCATGGGGATTCCCAAGCGATTTCATCGTCGGTCTTTCTCGCTTTCCAGAGGGCAAAATCCAGTGGATCCTGCTTTACCTCGCCCACAGCAATTCTTGCGCCTGACTCCAAATCGTCGATGTTCTGCTTAGAAAGCTTGCCGTATTCAGGGAATTTTCTGGTCGAGAAATACACGTCGCCGTCGGCTTCGTAGGCATAGCCCTTTTCCACCAAAGTCTCGACAAACTTGACGATGTCCTGAATGTGCTCTGAAACCTTCGGGTGGACGTCAGCTTTTCTTACGTTAAGCGCCGCTGCATCCTTGTAGTATTCTTCAATATATTTCTCCGACACTTCAGGGGCAGTGATCCCTTCTTCCTTCGCCTTATTGATAATCTTGTCGTCAACGTCAGTAAAGTTCTGGACAAATTTTACCTGATTGCCCCTGTATTCCATATACTTTCTCAGAGTGTCAAATACGACAAAGGGTCTCGCGTTGCCTATATGAAAGAAATTATATACGGTAGGGCCACAGACATAGATAGAAACTTCCCCTTCTTTAATCGGTACGAACTCTTCTTTTTTTCTAGTCAGTGTGTTATATATTTTCATCTTCATTCCCTTTCTGGTTTTGCTTATTTATCTGATTGAGCTTGTTCTCCAGCATTACAATTCTTCTGCGCAGGCATTCCAGTTCCGTAGCCACAGGGTCCGGCAGATTGACCTGGTTAAGGTCTTCTGTGCTTTCCCCATATCTCTTGACAATTTTACCCGGAATCCCCACAACCGTACATCCCGGCGGAATTTCATTGAGCACGATGGACCCTGCGCCGATTTTCACGTCGTCGCCCACCTTGAAAGGTCCCAGGACCCTGGCGCCGGAGCTGACAATGACTCTGTTGCCAATGGTAGGATGGCGTTTTCCTGTATCTTTTCCCGTTCCCCCTAAGGTGACACCCTGATACAGCGTCACGTCATCACCAATTTCAGTCGTTTCCCCGATGACCACTGCCATACCGTGGTCGATGAAACATCTGCGCCCGATGGTTGCACCCGGATGAATTTCTACGCCTGTCAGCCATCTGGCAAACTGTGATATGATTCTGGCCAATAGCTTCAATCTGTGTTTGTACAGGGAGTGCGCCGGCTTATGAAAAATCAACGCCCAAACGCCCGGATAACACAGCAAAACCTCTATACTGTTTCTCGCTGCCGGGTCTTTTTTGAGTACCGTCTGAATATCCTCATGAACGTCCCTAAAGAATGCCATTTTGATTCATCCTTTCATAACTAAGAATTAATTTTGTATTTATACCCAAAATTTCCCGTTTTACACAAACAAATTATTCAACTGTCACAGTTTTGATAACGACCGGTTCAATTGGGTCATCCATTCTTCCTCTTGGCACATTGGCAATGTCCAGAGCCACATCGATACCCTCCGTAATCTTGCCAAATGCAGCATATTCTCCATCGAGATGCGGAGCGTCCGCCACCATGACGAAGAACTGCGAACCAGCAGAATCCGGTACCATGGTTCTTGCCATAGATAAAACACCTGTCGTATGTTTCAGATCATTCTTCACGCCATTAGAGTTGAATTCCCCTTTGATGGTGTATCCAGGGCCGCCTGTTCCATTTCCTTTTGGGCATCCTCCCTGAATCATGAAGCCTGGAATCACTCTGTGAAAAGTCAATCCGTTATAAAATCCATCTTTCGCTAATTTTTCAAAATTTTCTACGGTAATTGGCGCGATGTCCTCGTACAGTTCACCCTTCATAACGCCGCCTTTTTCCATTTCGATGATTACTTTTTTCATTTTACTCTTCTCCTTTGTATCTCAATTTATAATAGGTCATTCCATTGTGTTCTTCTTCAAGTATACCCCAGATTTCGTCATTAAAAAACTTCGGATATACGTGTTCCAATTGTCCGATCTCTTCTCTGGACATGAATTTGACCTCTCTCAGTACCTGTTTATCTGTCTCAAGCTCCGGATCACTGCCCAAAGCCAGCTCACCACCCGCGATTTTTCCAATCATATAGTTGACAAACCTCTGTCCCCTCTCTGGAGACACTTCTTCGATGTGCCACGCGACACCGTGAATCTCTACATCCAGACCAGTTTCCTCTTTTACCTCCCTCACAGCCGCCTCGATGGAGTTTTCTCCTTCTTCAATACCGCCGCCGGGTACCATCCAGATATCACGATTCTCATGGTGCTGTTTCACCATCAAAATTTTTCCTTCTTCGTTCTGAAGTACAACTCTTACGCCACCTACCCACATAATATCGCTCCTATCACGCCCGCCGCAATGACAATTGCAATCGGGCTTACTTTAAATTTTCCTACAAGGATGACGGTTCCCAAGGTAATCAGACACGGCACCAGGCTGATCGTCTCAAAGGCGCTCTGCCCCATGAATATGACAGCCGCACCAATCAGACCGACTGTCACTGGCCTGATGCCGGCGAAAGCCCCTTCGATAGCCTTGCTCTCCTTGAACTTGCTGATAAAGTAGCACGCCAGGGTAACCAGGATAAAGGACGGCACAGCGACACCAAAAGTGGCAGCGACAGCACCGGCATAACCTGCGCAGTTGAATCCTACATAAGTCGCCGCATTGACGGCCATCGGTCCCGGTGTCACCTGGGATATGGCAACAAGATTGGAGAACTCATCAGCAGACATCAGGCCAAAGGACTGTGCTCCCTGATAAATCATGGGAAGCATGGCCATGCCCCCTCCGAATCCGAATACTCCGATCTTGGCAAATACGAGAAATAGTTTCAGGTAAATCACCGAGATTCACCCCCGTTTCCCTTCTTCTTATCTTTGACAGCAGTATAGACCAGACCCACAAGGATTCCTGCGACGATGGCCCATACCGCGTTGACGCTGTATGCTGCGATTGCCGCAAAGGACAACAGGGCGAGAACCCATTGGAAAGGTCCCTTCAGAACCTGTTTGCCGACTTTATATGCAGAATAGGCTATCAAACCTGTTGCTGCTGCTTTGATACCTGCCAAAGCGCCGTTCACATATCGATTGTCGCCGATGCCGGCGAGAACTTTGATGACCAGAATGATGATGATAAAGCTGGGCAGGATGACGCCGATGGTGGCGACGATCGCTCCCAATATGCCCTTCTTTGTCTGTCCGATATAAGTCGCCATATTGATGGCAATAACGCCAGGCAAGCCCTGGCTGACTGCAATGCAGTCCACAGCTTCTTCCTCGGTCATCCACTTCTTTTTATCCACAACGATATCTTGAATCAGAGGAATCATCGCCATTCCTCCGCCAATTGTAAACAGTCCTAACTTAAAGAAGGTCCAAAAAAGCTGTAAAAACAAATTGTTTTTTACTTTTTCTAATTTACTCATTCTAATCCAGCTTCACTTTTCCTAAATGCAAATTTTTGAATATCGCTGCCAGTCTGATGACCAGTGTCACGCCAAAGCAGACGTACATAGCCAAACCGGTGCCAATATATTTATATGATACAGCAAAGGCGATTGCCCCTACAATCGACGCCACTGCATAGACTTCCCGTCTGAAGCAGCGGGGAATTTCCTGTACAAAGACGTCTCTCAGAACGCCTCCGAAGGTTCCTGTCAGTACCGCCAGGGCGATGATGACATAAATATCCCCGTGTCCGCTGCGAACAGCAACCTGCGATCCGATGGCGGTAAATGCCGCCAGACCGAAGCCGTCAGCAACAGATACCAGATGAGAGATCTTGTCGATCTTTTTGTAGAAAAAGATGACAGCTGCTGCCGTCAGTAAACTGACGATGGCATACATAGGATTGGCGAGAGATGCCGGCAGACTTTGATTGATCAGGACATCCCTGATAATTCCGCCGCCGATAGCGGTAATGATTGCCAGAAAACAGATGCCATAGTAGTCAAGCTCCCTTTCGATGGCAACCACCGCCCCTGACACAGCAAAGGCGACGGTACCAATCCATTCCATTACAGTTATAAAATCCACATTTTCCTCCTGTAAATGGACTATTTCTCATTGGCGACAATCTCGATTGCTCTGGAAATTGCCTCGTCAATGGTGATTTCTTCTTTGTCCGCATCTCTTCGGAGCTTGTATTCCACCTTGCCTTCTCCTGCCAGCTTTCCAACTGTGATTCTCACAGGAATGCCCAGAAGGTCAGCGTCTTTGAACTTGACACCAGGTCTCTCTTTTCTGTCGTCCAAAAGCACTTCCACTCTGGCATCAGCAAGCGCCTTGTAAATCTTCTCCGCTGCTGCTGCCTGCGCCTCATCGTCTGGCTTCACCAAGGTGATGATCACATGGTAAGGCGCTACTGACATCGGCCAGATGATGCCGTTGTCGTCGTGGTGCTGTTCTACCACTGCCGCCAAGGTCCTCGTCACGCCAATACCGTAACATCCCATGACGATAGGCTGCTCCTTCTGGTTTTCGTCTACATACATTGCGCCCATGGACTCAGAATACTTAGTTCCCAGCTTGAAGACCTGTCCAACCTCGATGCCTCTGGCATGTTTGACAGGTGCGCCGCAGATCGGACAAGGGTCTCCCTCCTGCAGTACCTTCAGATCAGTGATGATATCACCTTTGTAGTCCCTGCCATAATTGACGTTGATCAAGTGGTGGTCTTCCTTACATGCACCCGCACACAAATTCTTGAGGCCTGGCAGCTCGCTGTCCACTACGATGGTACAGTCGTGCAGTCCGCACGGTCCGGTAAAACCGCCCACGCATCCTGTCGCCGCCGCCATTTTTTCCTCGTCGGCAAACTCAATGGCATGCTCCGGAATATCTAAAGCGTTGATCAGTTTCGTCATGTTCAGCTCTCTGTCGCCTCTTACAAAGGCTGCTACGTAACCGTTTTCATTGCCTTCTTCATCATAGGTGACGAAGAGCAGGGCTTTGATCGTCTGTTTTTTGTCCAGGTTCAAGAAGTTCGCAACATCTTCTATAGTCTTTGTTCCCGGCGTAAGTACCTCTTCCATGGCAAGTTCAGATACGTCTGTCTGCGGCGCCGCATCGACACATTCTGCTCTTTCAGTCGTAGCTGCCATAGAACACTTCTCGCAATATGCGATTTCACTCTCGCCGACTTCTGATATGGCGG
>URXI01000137.1 GCA_900551775.1 uncultured Eubacterium sp.
TAGAGCTATCGTCTCGCAAAATCCCCGCCGTAAGGTAATACTTCTGTTTCTGCAGGGCGGGAAACAGCTTTGACTGCTGGACAAGAATCCCTCGCTGCGCTGCCGCCCACTGCACCAACAGATACAACAGCTGACCGTCACTGGTTCCGGGATCAAAACCGTGGGGATTGCCCGTAATCCTGGCGGCAAACACCGCCAGATACTCCGTGCGCTGCTGCAGATAGGGAAGCCCGTTCAAAATTCTGGCGCCCAGACTGAGAACCCGCTCGGCCTCTTCCTGCCGATCATTTGCCTCGCTGCACCCCTTGCCCAAATAGACCTTTATCGCTCTTTGGTCCAGCTGCGCGATCCATTCTCCTGCCAAAGTGCCCGCATAAGCCTCCTTGGCCTCAGCCAGGATTTTCTGCCACTTGGCAGCTTCTCGCTGCTGTCGCTCTTTTTTGCCCGTCATCTCTTCAGCGAAGTAGAGTTCCAACACCTCACGAGGCGTCAAACTCGCAAACTTACTGGCCTTCAGGGCTTTCTCGAAGCGTACCGCTGAAACGGACACGCTCTTCTGGCCGTGAAAGGATTTTTGAAAAAAGCCTTCCAGATCCTCGATCTCCTGCCTGGTGACACTGCGCAGCACCACTGTTCCGCCAAAGGTCCCATAGGAAGCGTATTTCTCACGGAATCCTGTCAGCAACTTGTCAAATACGGGATGCGCTCTGAAATACGCCCTGCATTGCTGCTCAAGCAAAGGCAGAGGCTCGTTCTTCCATGTCTCCTTCATCATCCAACATCTCCTTCACCGTTCCATTCCAAAGATATGGCATCACTGTGACAAATTTTGCATTTTCCGGCCGCAGCAGCTGATAGATCGCCAGCGCATCCAGCGTATCGTAATCACCCCAAAGTACCTGGGAATTGATGATAAAATCAAACTGGAATTCCGCCATGAGACGGAACATATCCCGGATATTTCGATTATCCACGCCGGCAAAGGCCTCATCAAGAGAGATCAGCCGCGGCGCGTCAGGCCGGCCGCCCTGATATTTGGCCATGACGGCTGAAAACAGGGGCACGTACATGGACATCGCCTTTTCTCCGCCGCTGAAGGTTCCGAAGACGCTGTTGGTCAGCTCTCTCTGCCGTTCTCCGCTCTTCTGGGCGAACAGCTGGAATTCGAACCACTTCCGGTAATCCAAGGTCTCTTTCATCACCTGATAAAAGGATACCGTGCCGCCGCTGTCTCTGGCATGCCGCCTGGCTTCTTCTACCTTTGATCGAAAATGAAGAGAAAGCTTTGCCGCTTCCGCTTCGCCCATGAGGCGATAGTCTTTCTTGAGCAGTTCCACCAGCTCGTTGGTGTCCAGCTGATCCTCCGTCTCGGCCGTGCGGCTTCGCCAGCGCAGGCTCAGCTTCAGCCCGCTGGAAGTGTTCATGGACCCCATCAAACGGTTCATGTTGTTCACCCAGCCGTTGGAGCTGTTGATCTTTCCACGAATTTTTCTGCTGACCGTGTTCCCCAGGATATCCTCGAAAAGTTCTCGGTCCCCGGCTTTGATCAGTTCCTGTAGCGCTTCTATTTCCTCTTGCAGATGGATCAGCAGCTTATGGAAAGGCATTTTGACCCCCTGATATCTGGCAGTGATGTCCAGCCGCTTTGCCGATGGATACCCCTGCTGCTCCGTCTCAAGCTGATCGAAGAGTTCCGCCTGGGTCAGCTGATAATCGTTGAGATAACCCCGATTTTCAAAGTAGACCTGGTTCAGGTTTCTGATGATCTGTTCCTTCTCCAAGGTCTGACACGCAGAGGTCAGGAGCTGAACAACCAGGGCGGCATCAACAGCCTCCCCGTCGTCTTCAGCCAGCTTCACATAGCCCAGGTCCCGTTCTGCCTCAAAGCAGCGTTTCAGGTACTCGCCCTTTTGACTACAGTCTGCAATCTTCTCTTTGTATTCTTCCAGCTGTCTCTGCAGCTGTTTACTCTGCTCTTCCTTCTGCCCCTTTTCCTCAATGCACTTCTGCAGCAGGCCCGGGTATGATTTCAGCCATTCCATGCAGGCGTCCAGCCGCTCTTTGATCTCCTCGTAGTCGGTCATCGCCAGCTGCTCCGAGACGGAACGGTGTTCCTCACGCTCTTTCCGCAAGCCTCTCTCTGCGTTTCCCATGTCATAGCGAATCTGCTCCTGGTCCTCGTCCAGCTTCTCCATCCGCTCCTCAAGCTCCCTGCCATGGGCGATAATCTGCAGGTAAAGCTGATGACCTGCTTTCAATTGATAGAAATACTGTCCGTAGGCACGTGCAGCGTTGTCAGCCTTTTGGAATACCTGGTAGCTGGCCGTCAGATATAGCTTCTCCGCCAGATGGAGAGCCTCTTTGTTCAACGCTTTCAGCTTATCGCCGAGGGCGCGAAGTTCTTCCTCCATCTCCACCCCGTCGGCTTTCATCCGCTCCACCATCAGGCTTGCATCCTCCAGCATCCGATAAACCTCTCTCAGATCCTTGTCATCTGGCAGCGCCTGGTACTCCTGTTCCAGGCAGGCCTTTCGTCCTTTCAGATGCGCCTCCTCCTGCTGAAGGGCGGCCAGTTCCGACGACAGTCTTTCGATTTCCTCTCTGCAGGCAGCCATCTTAGCCAGCCGATTCTGCTCTCTGGCTTTTGTTCCCAAAAACCCGGCCTCATGCTGACCGGTGATGGTGCCGGCGATTACGCCGATCTGGTAGGTTCCATCCTTTGCGATGGCCGTGCCGCCCTCTCCGTCATAAGCGATATTCGAGAGAATCCCCGTAATCCTCGGGTTTGAGAAGATATCGTTGACCTCGTCGTTTAGTTCCAGCACGTCCAGCAGACTTCGCTGTGCATGCTGGTTCTGTACAAACAAATACTTGTCGGCACAGCCCGGGTCCATAGCAAGGACCTGCTCCCGGTATCGTTCTTCAATGACCAAAGCGTCCAAAATACCCATATGGAGCAGTGCCTCTTCTAGGTGGTCGCAGTCTTCCTTCTGCAGGCTTTGACTGAACTCCAGAAGCTTGTAGAACTCCTGATAGGGAATCTTCTTTTCTCTTAAGCGAACCCTGTTTCTTTCCACGGCTTCGCTGCGGGCAGGCTCCGGCTCCCTGTGATTTTCCCACTCTGCCAAGGCCTTCTCCTGCTCTTTCCGTTCTTCCCTGAGCAGTTCTATAGCAGTCTGCCTCTGCTTCAGTTCCCCGTCCAATCGGCCCTTTTTCTCAAACCATGCGTCAGAAATCACGTGGCGCACCTGGGCAAAATCAGAGGTCCCATCGTAGACTTCGGCAAAACGAGCCAGTTCCTTCAGCCGCTCTCTGGTCAAAATCAACTCCTGGTTGCTGCCATTCCAGCTATACAGCGCCTCTTTCCATTCGTTCTCCACCTGGGTCATCATGGACTCCAGCTCACTTACCCGCCTTTGGGCTGCATCGGTCTCTCTCTGATGCTGGTCCCGTTTCTGCATGAGTTCCTCTGCCTGCCTCTGTCCGCTGTCCACCTCCCGCAGAATGTTCAGGCCGGCTTCTATGTCTGTCCTGGTCTGATCAAATTGTCTCTCATGGGTATCAAAATCAAAGGATGCTTCAAAGATCTCTGTCAATTCTTTTCGAAAGAGATGATGTTCCTCAAAGGCCATGTCCTCCGCCTCGCTGTCCATGTTGTCCAAAAGCTCTGAAAGCTCCTGTTCTTTTTGGTAGGCACGGTCCAGCTCCTCCTTGCGTCTCCCTTCAATTTCTATGTATTGTTCCTGTTTTGCATCGAGCTGCGCCGTCTTTTCACGCAGCAACGCCTCACTTTGGGCAATCCGTCCGGACAGATCGACTTCTCTGGCCTTCAGACTCAGCGCGTCGCTGGAGGTCAGGGATTCCTTCTCTTTTTCCAGGGCTTCTCGGCGGGCATCAAGCTCCTCCGCCTGGATTTTCAATTCCTCGACCCTCTTTTCACAGTCGGCCTGCCGCTGCCTGTCTCCTGCCTCGTCTTTCACTAAAGCGTCCAGGTACTTTCTGTTCTCCTCGAAGCCAGTAGCTTTTTCGAATAAGATAATCTGGTTGTATCGGTGGAGAACCCGGTTGATCTTCTCAGCGGCCTGCTTCCCCTCTTGCATGGTCTTCAGGTTCATGTTCATGTTGTCCATGTTCTCGATGGCCTCCGACATGGGGCGCAGATCGTCCTCTGACAGGGGCTGCAGGGAATCACTCAGGATATCGTTGATCACCGACGGCTTAAAATCCTTGGAGAGCTTTGGTGTCCGCAGCTGGATCAGCAGATCAATCATCTCTTTATACTCTTCTATGGTCTCAAAGCCGAAGATCTGCCGGTTCACATACTCCATATAGTCAGCCTGCCGCTCAAAGAGCCTGCCGCCGCTCTGCACGCGATATTCCAGTTCCTGTTTTGACAAGGTGATTTTCTCATCGGTCTCCTTGTAGAGAAAAAAGTCTTTGCCAATCCGCCGTCCGTCGGTCAGACTGAAATACCACTTATCCAGCGGTTTTCCCCGCCTTGCTCTGATGCCCATGCCGATGGTGATGTAAGTTTCGCTATCCTGTCGCTTGAATTCCAGATACAGATAGCCTGTGCGCTCTTCCCTGCCGTCGTCTTCCTCCAGCAGGTAGCTGCTCATCTTCCGGTCTCGCGAACCAAAGGGGTCCAGACGTTCCGGACTCATGTTTCCATCCAAGAGCAGAGGAATGACGCTCTGCATGGTCACGGATTTTCCCGAGCCGTTGGAACCTCGCAGCAGCATTCTGCCCTTGGCAAAGGGGAATTCCTGTTCGTCGTAATACCAAAAATTGATCAGACCTATCTTGTTCGCCTGCCATTTACTGTTCATCTTTGCCGCCTCCTGTATATGTCTTCGGGTATTTTCCCGTTATCTTTCCCGTCGCCGGATAGACCAGCACCTGACGGCTGCTGTCAAGCTGTTTGATCAGCATCCATTGGGTAAGCTCGTGGAGAATCTGCCGCACGAACTCTCCCTCCGGCATCTCTCTATACTGCTTGGTGAATCCTCCGCCGGATTCTTCCTTCACCTCTTTGAGCAGCTGCTCAAACTCTATCTGATCCACCAAAATCGTCTCATCACTCGCTGCAGTCCAAAGACCGCTTTCCACCTTTTGACGGATCTTGGCGCAGCACAGGAGCAGAATGTCAGAAACCACGTTGTTGGAAGGAAAAGAAGCGCCGATATGGCATTCTTCACCCGTCAGCAGGAAGGCACTCCCCTTGTGGATGTGCACCTGGCAGTCAAAGTTCTTCTCGATATCGTCCGCCAGTCTGCCGCCATAGTATTTGAGGTACTCGAAATCCTCCACGGCGCCGGTGCCTTTGTACATCCCCACGGAAAAGAGGAGACGCTTGTAGACCCTGTGCCTCCTGGCAATTCCTCGATCCTCGTCCATGTCAAACCAGTCGCTTTCCTGAAAATCCCCTGGCCTTGCATAGTCCATGATGTCCCTGGAAAAATTCTTCATGAAATAGCGGGACGCCCCCGTGTTCTCGTAGAGGACTTCTCCCGACTCTTTGTTCATGAACAAGTCGTCGCTGCCGTCAGTGATCTTGAGAATTCCCTGGCTCACGGCATAGCGCAGCACCTTTACCAGGCGGCGGCGATTGGTGTATATCGTCCAGTCTATGGATTCTCCCGGCATGTTTGCTGCAATGTATTCCGTCAGTTGGGAAAGGATGAACTGCTCCTCGCCGTCTTTATCCTCCAAAAACATGAGCAAAATGCAGAGAAACGCGTATTCTTCTTTTGACGTGAAATCGCGGATTCCCATGAAATCCTCTGCAATGGCCGGGATCTTCTCCAGCTTAACGAGGAGGGAGTTTTCTATGATCTGACAACCCATCTTCTCCGTAGCAAAGGGACGGATTTCGCCGATGGCATCCCGTATCTTGTAATACAGTGCCTTGTCCTCAGATTTGAGCACCCATCGCTTATCCAGCAAAATTTCCAATTCCCTCATCTATCCTGCCCCTCCTGAAAGACGATGCTGATTCGCGGCATCGTAAAATTGCCGTCCTGACAATGAACGGTGCAACGCTCATGGGCGCGGTTCATATCCAGATTGTACTGCCTCCCATCGTCGGTTCTTGCAGAGTGACCGGCGTCCTCCAGTGCGTCGGATAGCCATTTCAGCAAAATCTCCCGCACCTTCGGCTCGATGACGGGGAGGTCTGCAAAGTCAATCCTTCCCTCCCGTTCCAGCGCAGCAATCCGCCTCTTCTGATCCTGCAGTTCCTGCAGCATCTGACTGCGCACCGCCTCTTTTTCTCTGTGATTATCGGTAAAAGCGCTCCGCTTGGTTTTTTCGCTGTATGCCCTAATTCTCGGCTTTAGGAGAACCTCCATGGCCGGTTCGTCGAAGACGCTCCGGTTGCTGCTGTCCGTCTCCCTGCCGCCGTCTCCTTTCAGATGGAAGGGACGCTCAATGCCGAATACCATGGCCGACATCTTGTGCGCCTCTGACATCTGCTCGCACTGCAAAAATACCTCTGCCACCTTGCGGTATTCTTCACGCCTGTTGGCTCCCAGCACGTTCTTTTCACTGAGCTGCGCCGCGTAGCGGGTGATTCTTCGGATGATCTCGTTGGTGGCATCAAACAACTTCCCCGCCTCGTTTTCCTGTCCATAATCCGATACGAACCACTCCCGAATGCTATGATAACGCCCCCTGGTCTTCTCCTCGATCAGTTCCCTGGTCGCTTCCAGCTCCAGCCGGGGAATGGAAAGCTCGTACTCGATGACTTTGTTGAATACCTGCTCCAATACTGTCTCCTCCAGAAGCTGCAGGCTTTCCTCGATGACGCCTACGTTCTTTTGCAGGCCTTTGATGAAATTACGCAGATATTCCACCAGCTTATCTTTGAACACCAAAAACTCCCGTGTCCGCATCATCTCCTCCGCCTTGACGCTGTTCAAGTCGCGGATATAGTCCTGATAGTTCTGGTTGAGACGGATGAAGTCGTTGTTCAGATCGTTCCACCAGGTGTAGACGGTGTTGATTTCCTCACCCGCCATGGACGGAAACTTCTCTATGCTGTGCCTGATCCGCTCAAGCAGATTGGGCTCCAGGGATGCGCCTTCGATGAATAAATTTTCCAGGCGTAAGACCAGACGCTCGATCTCTACGCTGTATTCTGACATCTGATAGCGGTATTTCTTGTTCTTGAATTCCTCGATAGAGGTCACCTTTCTGGTGTCCTGGATGGTGACCAGGTTCTTCCACTCCGTCAGAGCGGTCAGATCTTGCTGGCACTGTTCTATTCGGTAATCAGCAAAGTACGGATCTTGTATCATCTCAGCATAGACGTCCTCCTGATACATCCAGTATTTCAGCTTCTCATAATTCTCATAAAAAATGCGCATAATGCTCCGATACCGGTCTACATTATCCGCATTTAAATATTTCGCCTCTGTCAGCGGTCTGATCAATTTCTCGCTTACATGCATAAACTCTGTCCTCCACGTTCTATTCGTAGTATAACGTAAATCGACAAAGATTGCAAAATAATTCTATGGCAGCTGTGGAGTTTTTTGATGAAAACTGTTTATTTGCCACAAATCAAACATCCGATTTTGTTTTGAAACCTCTTTTGTTTTCTTGTCACTCACACCTTTCCAGTCCTTATAATGAAACTGACAATACCACATTTCCCCATCCCTTTGCTGCCATAAAATCTATCCCTTTTCCTACATATTTATCATTTAAAGCGACTTAAACAATTTTGAATAGATCATTTAATTCGAGGTTCAACATTACATAGATTATCCATAAAACATCAACGGGTCTATACACTAATACAATATCTCTTTCTTCTGAGTATCAGTTAAAAATGAATTAATGACAATATCTCTTCTCTGCTGTAAAAAATAATTTGCTGCTTTTTCGATATCTTTCGATACTTCTATATAACTATTAGAGTTTAGTATAATTTTTCCATTGTCATCAACATCAACTTCCACAAAGCGATACTCATCTAATCCGGACTTTAATGCTAAATCTACAACTGCTTTTTTTCCTTTAAAACAAGAAGGCAGTACCAATTCGGACAAATATGCGCTCAATCGTATTTCATAATCAAGTATAGTTACAATCCCAAGATATTCTGAATTCATTATTGAATGAAACAAATATTTTTCCATGCAAATCATCTCCTTCCTTAAGAATAAAACTAAAATAGTATATAATACTTATCGACCAATGACAATCCCTTTATCAAATATTCTCTCGCTACGTCTATTGATGTTATTACTGCTGTATCATAGTCATCTACCGACCAATGTGAATATGGATGGCGTACACTATGATAAGCGTTATATAAATCATTTAAAAACGCTTGTTGTTGACTGTTCAATACTGAAGTTTCCTTTACATTGCATTCAAAGTGTCCACTTGAATCCTTATTAAAGTATCCAAAATTATTCTTTCCATTTGCATCGCTAGTAGACAATTTCATTTTTCCTCCTAATATCCTATGCAAATAATACTCATATGCTCTAAAAATTGGTGTAATCAATGAAGTATAATCCGGCATATATCCGGTCAACATTGTATTATAGACTGCCGAAAGCAAGTTGTTATAATGCTTCTCGCTTCTTTTTCCGCTATAATGTGGCAATAACTGTTCAAATTTCACTTCAATCTCTTTTTTTGTTATTGATAAAACATGAAAACGATTTAATGTTTCAATTACAGTCTGCTCATTTTTCAACAATTCAACTGCTAAAGATATTATTTTTTGAAAGAGCACTGACTGCTTTCCCTGTACATATGAATTGTAATTTGAATAACAATTTATAACAACTCGATTTTTTGAATCCGTTATAACCATGCGTTGACGATTTTCAATTACACTTGTGTCGATATTAATTATCTCACTATTTTCTTCTGATAATTCACTATTCTCCTCATTTATACACTCAATTATGGTCTTCCAATCTTCTCCCGAAAAGCCTACAAAATATATTGAACCATCATCATATGTCTTATAACCTTTTTCTAAAAGAGAATTCTTAGCAAATTTATCTGCCATTTCGTTATATTCTATTCCAGAATGTGCTGGAACCTTACAAAATTCAATCGTAATAAGTGAACGCGTTTCTTTTATAAAAGAGACATATTGACGTGTAATATCCTTTTTTGCTTGCCATGAACCATCCGCCCATTTACCAATTCCTTCGTAGTCATAATATATTTTAATTCTCGATTTGCTATATGCTATTGCCCATTTAACAGCTTCTTTTACACCTTCTAGCTCAGCAGCAACATTCCTAAGGTCAACAAATTCTGCACTCAACTGTTTAGTAAAAGCTTTATATAATGGAGTCTGTATTCCCTTGGCATCAATAATAATTACACCAAATCCTGACTTTTCTTCCGTTGAACTATAGCTTCCATCAACAAAGGCAATTACTTCCGTCTCTCCCAGTCTTCGCAATTCATCTTCTACCTGATTATTAATCTGTTCAGCAGAATCCTTACTTTCTGTGCTTGTTTCAGCACTAGCCGAACTCTCTTCCCCCATCATATACTTCTCTGCTTCTGCCATACTCCCAAATGACTTATATTGAGCTCCAGAGAAACCCTTCGTCTGTGCTTCACATTCAACCCACGTTTCGTATATTCCCGGTTTAATTCCTTGCTTAACTGCATAATATTTTTTCTTTGCCATAAATTTTCACTCCTTATCTCGTTGAATATGCAAAATACCACTCTCATTTTCTATTCGCACCTTATATGCCATTAATCTCAATAAATATTCGGGCATTTTCCTATTTCCCAATTCCCACTCCTGCACCGTTCTATATGGAATTTCAAAGTATTCTGCAAATTCTCTCCGATTCATTCCAGTGCTATATCTCAGTTCTAACAATCTTTGCTTTGAATCCATAAATTATCCTCTCCTAATCCAATGCGTATTATTAGAATACTATACTCAATGAGTATAGTCAACACAATTTAATTGAAATATCATAAAAAGAGCCAAGCAATATCTGCTTGATCCTGCCATCCACATTTTTCTAAATATCGAGGCTCACAATATGTCAGTACACTAATATTCTTCCTACAAGTTTAGACTTTAGGTATCCTAGGATAGCAACTGTATCAGGAGTGGTAAATGCACAAAAAACAACAATTATGCCCATAATGACGACAAAAGCCCTTAGCTATGTGTTTTCATTTCATTCCCACAGCTAAGGGCTTAGTTTATAATATGGATTTATCTGTTGCAAAGCCGCCTATCAATCATTCCATTACCCCCATAAACCACTGGATTACAAGAATAATGGCTCTCATGCAACCG
>URXI01000138.1 GCA_900551775.1 uncultured Eubacterium sp.
ACCCGCCGATTCCCGGCATCGACAGCGAAGGAATCTATACGCTGTGGAATGTGGATGACACCGATCAAATTCGGAATCTGGTCGATACAGAGCATCCGAGGACAGCGGCGGTCATCGGTGGAGGCTTTATCGGTCTGGAAATGGCGGAAAATCTCTACAAGCGGGGAATTCACGTCTCGATCGTCGAGGCACAGAATCAGGTCATGGCGCCCATAGACTTTGAAATGGCGCAGATGCTCCACGAAAACATAGATATGAATGGCGTAGAACTTTGTCTCGGCGACGGGGTCAGCTCTTTTGAGAGAAAAGGGGAGCGGATTCTGATTAACCTGGCAAGCGGAAGAACCATCGCTGCGGATATGGTTCTCCTTTCTATCGGCGTCAGACCGAACAGCCAGCTGGCAAAGGAGGCGGGTCTTTCTCTCAACGAGAAGGGCGGCATCAAAACCGACAAGACGCTGAGGACCTCTGATCCGCACATCTGGGCTGTGGGTGATGTCATCGAGGTAGAAAACCTGGTGACAGGCAAAGATGTCATGATCCCTCTGGCAGGTCCTGCCAACAAACAGGGCAGAATCGCGGCCAATAATATCTGCAGTCTGGGTGGAGAGATGGAAGAATACGACGGCTCCCTGGGCACTTCCGTGGCACAGGTTTTCGACCTGACAGCGGCGGCTACAGGCATCAATGAGAAGACGCTGCAAGGTATGGGTCTTGCAAAAGGCAAAGACTACGAAGTGGCGCTCATCAATCAGAAGTCCCACGCCGGTTATTATCCGATGGCGATTCCGATGACACTCAAACTGATCTTCGGTCTCGATGGAAAAATCTTTGGCGCACAGATCGTCGGCCAGAATGGTGTCGACAAACGAATTGACACCATTGCGACGGTCATGAGAGTAGGCGGAACAGTCAAAGATCTGGCAAAGCTGGAGCTTGCTTACGCGCCGCCTTATTCCTCGGCAAAGGATCCGGTCAACATGGCGGGATTTGTAGCTGACAATATCCTCAAAGGCCTGGTTCGATTTGTCATGCCGGAAGAGATTTCTGACAAAATGGTGGTCCTGGACGTATCGGAAGACGTGGAACGCTCCGTCTGGCAGATGCCGGGTTCGCTTCACATCCCTCTCGGACAGCTGAGAGACAGGATGGAAGAACTTCCAAAAGGCAAGACCATCGTCACCTACTGCGCCATCGGCGTCAGATCCTATAACGGGGCGAGAATGCTGATGCAGAGCGGCTTTGACGACGTCAGAGTGCTTGCGGGAGGAGCAGGATTCTATAAAACATATTATAGTAAACCAGAACGAAAGGAATTTGATAAGGAATTGGATCAGGCGGAAGCAGAGGTGAGAGAAGTGACAGAGAAAGAGATCAAGATTTTGGATTGCTGCGGACTGCAGTGTCCGGGACCGATCATGAAGGTCAACGAGGCGTTAAACGCCATGGAAGAGGGGGAATGCATCAGAGTTTCCGCCACAGACATGGGCTTTGCAAAGGACGTGGAGAGCTGGTGTGAACGGACGGGAAACACCTTCGAAGGCAGAGAACGCAAGGGGAAAGAGAACATTGTAACCATCAGAAAGGGCAGTCAGGTGACAACGGAGCAGTCCTGCCAGACCGCCGCAGACCTGCCACAGGGAAAGACCATGATCGTCTTTGACGGCGATCTGGATAAGGTGCTGGCATCCTTTATCATCGCCAACGGCGCTGCCGCCATGGGTCGTCCCGTGACCATGTTTTTTACCTTCTGGGGACTCAACGCCCTGCGAAAATCCACTTACGTCAAGGTGAAGAAATCCTTTGTGGAGAAGATGTTCGGCCGAATGATGCCGAGGGGAACAGGCAAGCTGAAGCTTTCCAACATGAACATGCTGGGCATGGGAACCAAGATGATGAAGAGCGTCATGAAGAAAAAGAATGTGTCTTCTTTAGAAGAACTGATGGAACAGGCGAAACAAAACGGCGTCAAGCTGGTGGCCTGCACCATGAGCATGGATGTCATGGGAATCAGACCGGAGGAACTGATCGACGGTGTGGAACTGGCCGGTGTCGCCAGCTATCTGGGCGATGCGGAAAAAGCCAATGTCAATCTGTTTATTTGATCAATAATAAATGAAAAAATCGCAAAGAACCGTATGCACAATGATTCTTTGCGATTTTGTTGTTGCGGGTTTATTTTACGATCAGTTTGCAGATATCCTCACTGAATTTGACAGGGTCGTCTACGGTCAGTCCGCAGATGAGCAGGGACTGATTGTAGAGCAGGCTCGCGTAGGTCTTCACCTTTTCTTTGCCGTCTTCTCCGGCAGCATAAGCCTCCTGCAGCGTCTTCATGACTTCGTGGTCCGGATTGATTTCTAAAATCCGCTCCGCCTTGACCTGCTGGTCCATCGGCATGGCGTTCAGAACTTTTTCCATTTCCAGGGAAATGCCGCCTTTAGTGGTCAGGCAGACCGGAGAATTTTTGAGGCGAGGGGAGAGCTTCACTTCCGTCACCTGATCTCCCAGGGACTCCTTGATAAATGCGAGGAGATCTTTGTTCTCTTCTTCCGCTTTCTTGATGGTCTCCTGCTGTTCGCTGGAGCCTTCTTCTGCCAGGTCCTCCGCCGATACAGATTTGAATTCTTTTTCTTTGTAGTCGCGCATCATCTGCAGGACGAACTCATCGATTTCGTCGGTCAGGTAGAGAATCTCATAGCCTTTGTCTTTGATGAACTCGGTCTGCGGCAGCATGTCGATCTTTTCTATGGACTCGCCGGCTGCATAGTAGATGTATTTCTGGTCTTCGCCCATCTTGGCGATATATTCGTCAAAGGTGATCCGTTTCTTTTCCATGGAAGAGTAGAAGAGGACCAGATCAGCCAGCACCTCCTTGTGCATGCCGAAGTCGTCATACAGTCCGTATTTGATCTGTCTGCCGAAGTTGTCAAAGAACTTTTCGTACCCTTCACGATCTTCTTTGAGGAAGTCGAGAAGTTCCTTTTTGATCTTCTTCTCCAGGTTCTTAGCGATATTCTTCAGCTGTCTGTCGTGCTGCAGCGTCTCACGGGAGATGTTCAGAGACAGATCCTGGGAATCGACGAGACCTTTGACGAAGTTGAAGTAGTCCGGAAGCAACTCCTTGCACTTTTCCATGATCATGACGCCGGAAGAATAGAGCTGCAGGCCTTTTTCATAATCTTTGGTGTAATAGTCATACGGCGTGTGGCCGGGGATGAAGAGCAGGGCAGTGTAGCTGGACACGCCTTCCACACTGGTTCTGATCACCTTGACAGGATCTTCGTAGTCGCCGAACTTGCCCTTGTAGTATTCGTTGTAGTCCTCCGGTTTCACCTTGCTCTTCTGACGCTTCCAGATCGGTTCCATGGTGTTGAGTGTCTCCAGTTCCATGTAGCTTTCCATCTCCGGGGCTTTTCCTTCTTCTGGTTCTGCACCTTCTTTTGGACGACGCTTTTCTACCATCATCTGAATCGGATATCTGATGTAGTCAGAATATCGTTTGATCAAATCGCGAATGGTGTATTCTTCTAAGAATTTGCTGTAATTCTCGCCTTCGGTGTCTTCTTTGATGTGCAGGACGATTTCTGTGCCATGGTTGGATTTCTCTGCCTCTTCGACAGTATAACCGTCTGCTCCCTTGGACTGCCATCTGTAGGCCTCTTCGCTGCCGTAGGCCTTTGAGGTGACGACCACTTCGTCAGCAACCATGAATGCCGAGTAGAATCCGACGCCGAACTGGCCGATGATGTCGATAGCCTTCTTTCTCTTGGCATCCTCATCCCCAGTACCCAGCTCTTCCTTGAAGGAAAGGCTGCCGCTCTTTGCGATGGTGCCCAGGTTTGCTTCCAGATCCTCCTTTGACATGCCGATGCCGTTGTCACTGATGGTCAGAATCCTGGCGTCCTTATCTGCCTCCACGTTAATCTGGAAATCAGAACGTTTGATACCGGTATCACCTGATTGCAGGCTCTGATAATACAGCTTATCCAGCGCATCGCTGGCGTTGCTGATCAGTTCTCTCAAAAAGATCTCTTTGTGAGTGTAGATGGAATTGATCATCAGGTCTAATAACCTCTTCGATTCTGCTTTAAATTGTTTTTTTGCCATAATCTCGCCTCCGTATATATCGATTTTAATTTACAATCCTTGTTAGCACTCTGAAATAATGAGTGCTAAATCTATAATATAATTTATCACTTTTGCGAGAAAAGTCAAGAGGTGCGTACACTTTTTTTGCGGTATGAGAGGAATGGATTGCCTGCGGATTGAGAATATAGTAAAATAAAACGAAAGAACTCTGGCGTCAAGAAGTCATAAACAGGCGAATATCCGACTAAGATGTTGTATGGAGGTATTTGCTAGTTGAAAATCAAAATTTATCGCGGCACCCATCAGATTGGAGGCTGCATTACAGAAATAACCACAGAAAAAACCAGAATTATCATAGATTTGGGCACTGTTCTGCCTTATAGAAACGGCAAGATGCCAAAGGAAAATTTAGTGATTGAAGGGGTGACTTATATCGGGCATCAGAAGTGTGATGCCATACTGTTTACGCACTATCACAATGATCATACAGGACTTCTCGGAAAAGCGATTGAAGGAATCCCCACGTACATGGGAGAAGGAGCAAAGAAAATTTTTCTCCTTTCGCAGATGCATAAAGACAGTGACACGGTATCGCGTATAGAGGAGATGAACAGTTATAGAGATGGAGAAACTTTCACGGTAGGTGATATAAAAATCACGCCGATCCTGACAGACCATTCGGCCTTTGACGCGTATATGCTGCTCATTGAAGCCGATGGTAAGCGAATCCTTCATACTGGCGATTTCAGAACCCACGGCATCAAAGGGAAAATGGTCATACCACGACTGAGCAGGCTTCGCGGCCTGGTTGACGTCATGATTACAGAAGGAACGAATCTGTCCTACAAAGATCCTGTCGTGACCAGTGAATCTCTGCTGGCAGAAGCTGCTGAGATTTTGATGGAGCGATACAAATACGTCTTTGTCCTATGCGGTGCGACGGATATTGACAGGCTGGCAGTGTTTCATAAGGCATCCGCCAGAAAGAAACGTTTTCTCTGTGATGCCTACCAGATGTCACTGCTGGAAACAGCGGCAAAATATGGCTCCTCACTGAGTGACTTTTATCGTTTTTACAGGAGCGGCGTATATTTTGAGGATATGGATGGACTGCAAGACGGATTCTGTATGGCTATACGCAATGAAAAAGATTTTTCAAAAATCATGGAGCCCTATAGTGAAAAACATAACGAAGAATCCCTGGTGATTTATTCGATGTCGGAAGGGTATTTAAAAAAACATCGGCAGACGATCGAAAGAATAATCGGAGGATTTCGCTATATTGTAAAACTGCATACATCCGGTCATGCCTCTGAGGAAGCGATTTGGGAAGTGGCGAACACGGTCTGCGCAAAAAAAATCGTTCCGATTCACACAGAAGACCCGAAGAAGATCAGAGTAGGCGCATTACAGGCGCGAGTCGTTTTTCTGGAAGACGGGCAAGACTTTAACATATAAACAGGAAAAATATACGGAGGTACAAATGGATAAGCACGCAAAATGGGTTATAGAAGCTATAGAAGCAATGGCAGAGACTGCTCTTAAGGAAGACGGCGAATATTGGAGGAGCACCTACACGAGGGAGGACGATGGGGCAGTGGCGCTGCTGAAAGAGTTCATGAAGGCAAAGGGGATGGAAGTATATTCTGACTCTGTAGGGAACCTCTTTGGCCGTATCCCTGGCCGCAATCAAGAAGTCGTCATGACCGGTTCTCATAGGGATACGGTCAGAAGAGGCGGCAAATACGACGGCATGCTGGGTATTTTGACGGCCATAGAAGCGGCGGGTTCACTGCGAGAAGAAGAGGGCGTACCGGAGAAGACTGTGGAAGTGGTGGCTTTTTGTGAAGAAGAAAGCAGCAGATTCCCTACCAGCTATTTGGGAAGCAGGTATTTGTGTGGTGAATTCAACGAAATAGAACTTGCAGATCAGGATGCAGAAGGTATCACGTTAGGTGAGGCGATGAAACGTTCGGGCTATTTGAAAGAACCTCTGGCAGGAAGGCGAACCGATCTACATCGTTTTGTGGAACTGCACATTGAACAGGGCGGCGTCTTAGAGCAAAAACAGAAACAAATCGGCATCGTTACGGCAATTGTCGGCCTCTTCAGCGGAGAAGTGTATTTCAAAGGACACCAGAATCATGCCGGAACAACGCCGATGTACATGAGGAAGGATCCGATGCCAGTGGCGGCAGAGTTCATCTACAGATTGAATCGATGGGCGATGAGCCACAAATACGATCTGGTCTGCACCGTTGGCAAGATGAATATAAAACCAGGTAATGCCAATGTCATTGCCGATGAAATCATGTTCACTTTTGACATTCGCTCTTCGAATGCAGAACTGATTGAGGAATCGGCAGAGATACTGGAAGAATTGAAGGAAGAACTAGAAGGGCAGATTGAAATTTCCATCAAAGTACCCTGCAATGAACCGCCAGTGGCACTGGATGAAAAAGGCGTAGCAATGATGGAGGCGATTGCAGAAAATAGAAATTATAACTATATGAAGATTGTCAGCGGGGCCGGCCATGATTCACAGATCCTGGCGCAGACTTTTCCAGTCAATATGATTTTTGTTCCTAGTGTTGAGGGCATCAGTCATAACGAAAAGGAATTTACCAGAGAGGGCGACATTGAAGCAGGGGTGCATTTCTTGAAAGACTTTCTGCGAGAAGCTGCATGGAAGGCGGTGTAATCATGGATCACAATAACTATTTTGGAGCTAAATTGGGACAGCTCCTAGTGGCAGCAGATATCAAAAACTTAACAGTTGCGCAAAATTTAAAATACGATGTCTCCTATATCAGCAAATGGATTTCAGGAAAAGCCGTGCCATCCAAGAAAAATATTGAATCCATTGTCAATTTAGTATGCAGCTTGTTAATCAATAATGGAAGCGGTGAATTTAAGAATCGAATCAAGAAGGAATATAATGTAGATGATGACGAGCAACTGCGGGATGCGATGAAAAAGGATCTTTTGGCAGCTTATCATGAGACTGTTGGAGATTTTGACTACTCCAAATATGTTAACAACGCTTCTGTGATGATCAGACCCGAGGGCCAATACCCGCTGCTGCAGGATTATGCGAAAAGTGTGGACGTAACAAAACCGCTGGACATCGCTATAATGGCAGATTTCTTCTCTATGGACCACATGTCTAAATTGCTTCTGGCTGGTATTGAAAACCACCATTTTCGAGTAACGAGAGAGCGCAGTGATATTCATCTTCACTTTGTCCTTGATATTGAAAAATTGGAAGGCAGGTCTGTTTACGATGTAATCCTTTTCATACATATGCTGACCAACTATTCTCTCTTAGACTTCACCTTGTCGCAGAGCAAAGCAGCCAACGGGAAATTGATGTTTTCTGTCAAGAAGCACTATGCGGGAATCAGTCTGTTATCTGACAGCGGACAGTTTTTATGCACAGTATCCAGCAGAGACAAAGACGTCGGACACAGTATTTATGACAACATCATCGGTCACGAAAATTCTGACCAAAATCTCTTTAGCAGTGTCACATTGACTTCGATGCTCGAAAATCATGAATATATGCAGCTGCTTTTAGAGAAAAATAACGGATGGCTGATAGGCCATATGATGGAATTTTTTATCACAAAAGACTTATTTGATCAATTGCTTGACCGTGCATTCCCCTCCGATAACGCAGTGAGAAAAGAGGCGGAGAGGGCCTATCTGATTGCTCAGAATGTTTTCAGGCGGAAGGATGTCTTTGTCATGATATATAATTCAGCTCTGACAAACTTCATGCTGTCAGGTGAACTGGACTTTTTCAATAAAAAGGTGATTTTAGATGCAGGAGAACGAAAGACGCAGTTAGAGCATTTCAAAAATTTGCTGGAGGTTCACGATGAACTGCAGATTAAAATGGTCAGCGGCGGTTTCAGTGATGATTTCAGATACATTACCAATCCTTGTATTTTTCTTTCAGATACGATTAATTATTTGAGATTAGAAAATAACTATTATGATAAGAATATACTATTAATCCGCGATAACAAGCTGCGGGAAGTTTTTAATACCTTTTATGAAAAAATCTGGCTGGACCGCCAGGATGTGGTGGTTTCTGAAAGACAGCTCATCCTAGATCAACTGGATAACTTGATCAGTGCGGCAGGGCTGCTCTGCGATGTGGAATAAATTGAATTTATTGATTCAATTTATTCCTATTCTCTCCGTTTCCTGCTTTCTATTGGCGAGTGATATCTGATATCCTGTAATATATATGAAGTTTGAGATTAGATATAATTCAGGAGGATATTACATGAATAGTTTTATGACTGCATTCGGCCTTGCAAGCGTGGCGCTGTGCATCGGCACCTTTCTAAGAGCAAAGATACCGGCACTTCGGAACATGCTGGTGCCTGCAAGCGTCATCGCAGGTATTATCGGCGTGATATTTATGAACCTGACGACCCAGTTCAAGGTTAATATAGGGACAGATTCACAGATGTACACAGAAATCGTCAACCATCTGTTTACCATATCCTTTATCTCCATTTGTATGACAGGGGCAAGCAAAGGTAAAGATAATACGCCAAAGCATATTCTGAAAGGCACTTTAGGCATGGGCGGCGTCTGGTGCCTGCTCTATGCACTGACGCCTCTGATTGGATTCGGCCTCATCGCCCTGCTGGGAAAGAGCTTTGACATGGATTCCGTCTACGGAACACTGATTCCATTCGCTTTTACCCAGGGTCCTGGGCAGGCAGCTTCTTACGGAGCTCTTTATGAACAGTTCGGATGGGAGAATGCGGCTATGGTAGGTGTCACCTTTGCAGCCATCGGTTTTGTCGTAGCTTTTCTGGTCGGCATACCGGCAGCAAAGCTGGGCGTATCACGTGGGATTGCAAAAAATTGCGGCGCCATCGACAGCAGTATTTTAAAAGGTTACTTGAAGAAAGAAGAACAGACCAACTACATGGTCAAGGATACCACCTGTAACAGCAATATCGAAACGCTGACCTTCCACTTTGCATTGATGGGTCTGTGTTACATCTTTGCTATTGGTATTTCTAAGGTCTTTGCTCTGATTCCAGGCTTCCTGGGTCAGTCCATGAGCGGACTGATGTTTATGAACGGCATGGTTGCAGCGTACATCGTCAAATTTTTGATGAAGAAACTGAACATCGATTTTCTGCAGGAAGACGTGCTGCAGACGAAGATCACTGGATGGACGGCAGATTATCTGGTAGTCTGTGCTTTCATGGCTGTCGGATTCCATGTACTTGGCAGCTGGCTGGTGCCGATCATCGTTGAAAGCCTGGTCATCACAGTAATTACGTTTGTCGTCTGCTTCTACTTCGGACAGCGCATCGGCGGCAGCAATGACTTTGAGAGAACACTGGGGCTTTACGGTACGGCTACAGGAACGGTACCTAGCGGTATCGCATTGGTTCGTATTGTCGATCCGGAGTTCAAGACTTCTACGGCTGTAGAGCTGGGTCTGATGAACCTGGTGATGCTGTTGACGGTTCCAGTCTATCTGGTACTGCTTGCCATGGCATCAGGGGAGCTTTCCACCAACATGGCGATGCTTGCCCTAGCCGGACTCTGCGTAGTTTACCTGATTTTCATGAAAGTAACGCGTACGTGGGGACAAAAGACCTTCAGCTGGAAAAAATCAAAGGAGGAAGAGAATGGAAACAATTTATTATGGCGGACCGATTCTGACTATGGAAAAGCAGAGTGATCATCCAGAAGCGGTTCTCGTAAAAAAAGGAATCATAAAGAAGACAGGGACGCTAAAAGAAGTTTTAGATGCCGCTGACAAAAATGTAAAGAAAATCAATCTCGACGGCAGATGTCTGATGCCGGCATTTATCGATGCACACGGGCACATTTCTATGAATGGACAGATGTCTCTCTGCGCAGACTTGTCAGAGTGCAAGTCTTTTGACGATATCATCGCTACAATGAAACAATATATCGCAGACAAGAAATTGACTGCCAAAGATATCGTCATCGGCTTCGGTTATGACCATAACTTTTTGAAAGAGCAGAGCCATCCGGGAAAAGCCGTGCTGGATCAGGTCAGCAGGGAGATTCCCATCATGATCATGCATGTTTCCGGACACCTGGGCTGCGTCAACAGCGCCATGCTCAAGCTGGCCGATATCGACAGCAGCACGGCAGATCCGCAGGGCGGAAAGATCGGAAGAGTC
>URXI01000139.1 GCA_900551775.1 uncultured Eubacterium sp.
CCGCAAAACATAGCCTGGCAGTCCGCAATCAGGCGCGCCAGAAAAAAAGTCTGGGACATTTTCAGAATCACAGCCGATTGCGGACTGCCAGAGCCACGGACTGCTGCGCCCCTGGATTTGACTGCCAGAGCCGAAACTTTCCTTTACACTCTCGTAAAAAACGGGTATCATAATAGTATTACAAACCGAAGCGAATGAAGAATAGGAGAACCTATGAAATTAGAGTTAATTGCAACAGCCACTTTTGGACTGGAAGCAGTCGTAAAAAGAGAAATTCAGGATCTGGGATACAAGGTCATCAAATCGGAAGATGCCAAGATTACTTTTCTGGGGGACGAGCGAGCCATCGTCAGGAGCAACCTTTGGCTCAGGTCGGCAGACCGTGTGCTGCTGAAAATGGGAGAGTTTACAGCCGTAACTTTTGAGGAATTGTTTCAGCAGACGAAGGCGATTCCCTGGGAAGAACTGATTCCACTAGATGGGAAATTTACGGTGACAGGAACGTCTGTAAAGTCAAAACTGCACAGTGTTCCATCCTGTCAGAGCATCGTCAAAAAAGCCGTTGTGGAGCGTCTTAGGGAATACTACTGTATCGACCATTTTGAAGAGACAGGGGCAGCTTATACCATCAAAACCAGCATTTTGAAGGACAAGGTCACTTTGACCATCGATACCAGCGGCACGGGCCTCCACAAGAGGGGATACAGAGTCCGTGATGTAGCGGCGCCGATCAAAGAGACTCTGGCAGCGGCCATGGTTCAGCTGTCCTTTTGGAGAGCGGGAAGACTTTTGATCGACCCTTGCTGCGGATCGGGAACCATTCCAATCGAAGCTGCCATGATCGGGCGGAACATTGCTCCCGGGCTCAACCGCAAATTTGCTTCTGAGGATTGGGAGATGATCCCGGAAGAAATGTGGAAAGAAGAGAGGCGCAGCGCTTTTGAGGCGGTGGATTATGACGCTGATATGAAGATCTACGCCTTTGATATCGACGGCAAGGCCATCGAAGCCGCAAAAGAAAACGCCATTGAAGCTGGCGTGGATGACTGCATCATCTTCAAGACCATGGATATGGCAAAGCTTTCAGCCAGGGAGAATAGCGGCATCATTATCACCAATCCTCCATATGGCGAACGTATCGGTGAAGAAAAGCAAATCGAGGCCATTTATCGCAAATTCAAAGAGTTCATGGCTGAAAATCCGACCTGGTCCCTCTTCCTCATCACGACAGACAAGACGGTAGAGACGAAGATTATGGGTAGACCTGCGGACAGAAGACGGAAACTCTACAATGGAAGATTAGAAGTATGCTATTATCAGTTTCATGGAAAAAAGGAGTAATGTCTCGTGGATATCACGGTAGATAAAAATATCCGAACACCGATTTATTGGCAGATTGCAGATCAGATCAAAGCGATGATCATAGAAGGGCAGATGGCAGACGGATCGATTTTGCCTTCTGAACGCTCTCTGGCGCAGATGCTGGGCGTGCACAGAAACACCATTATCAAAGCCTATTCCCATCTCAAGGATCAGGAACTGATCGATTCATTACAGGGCGTCGGTTATCAGGTGACCTACAGGTGCGAAAGTTTTTATGAACCGGACGTAAGGAAAAAAGTCAATTGGAGCACAATTATAAAAGATGAGTACCAGGATATGGAGCGCACCTTTGACGATATCTTCCTTCGGTTTACAGAAGAAAACAATATTTCATTCTCTACTGGCATGCCGCCAGCGATTTATGACGAAGAAGATCTTGCGGCTGACCTTGCCGCGATTCTCAGAGAGGAGGGGCGAAGGCCGTTCTATCTCTCGCCTTATCAGGGTGATTTGACTTTGCGTCACAAAATTATCGCCTATCTGCGGACAAAGGGGATCAAAGCAGGGCTGAACCAGGTGCAGATTCTCTCTGAAACCAACCAGGCTCTGGACTTTATCGTCACGTCTCTCTTAAAGCCGGGAGACCGAGTGATTACGG
The DNA here is from genome assembly GCA_900551775.1 of uncultured Eubacterium sp. Lineage (GTDB taxonomy): Bacteria > Bacillota > Clostridia > Peptostreptococcales > Anaerovoracaceae > Senimuribacter. The sequence goes on from URXI01000139.1 coordinate 1,982, forward strand.
AAGAACCGGTTTCCCCTGACGTCTACCGGGTAATCGAGCTGGCTGGGGGCAGGCCCGTCACAGTACCAGTGGACAAGAACGGCATGATTTGTGACAATTTAGAAGCCCTCATCGAGACCCATCATCCAAAATTTATTTATGTCAATTCTAGCTATCACGATCCTACAGGCAACATCTTGTCGGTAGAGCGAAGGAGAAAACTGCTTGAACTCTCCAATCGCTATCGGCTTCCGATTATTGAGGAGGATGCAGCCTCGGAGCTGTCCTTTGAGGAAAAGTTCCTGCCTACCATCAAATCCATGGATCGCAGCGAGAACGTCATCTATATCTATTCTTTCGCCCTGACTTTTATACCGGGCATGTCCATGGCCTTTGTGGCTGCACCGGAGAAGCTGATCAAAAGCCTCAGCTACCTGGTTTCCATCCGCATCATGACCTTGGACTGGATGACACAGAAACTCCTGGCAAAATACATAACAGATGGCAAATATTATGAAAACGTACAAAAAATCGCTGCGCTCAACAAGACAAAACGCGATTTGATGTGTTCTTATCTGGACCGTATGGCTGATATCGGCGTCAGCTATCAAAAACCCCGCGGCGGCGTCTACATCTGGTGTCAGCTGCCCAAGACTGTGGACAGCAAAGCGGTCGTATCCGAAAGCCTGAAACGGGGAATTTCCATCATACCTGGAGAGATTTTTTATCCTATGAGAAACGGCGGACAAAACAACATCCGCTTGAATTATTCCTACGAAACGATCAGCAGGATTAAGCTGGGTATGGAGAATTTGATCGACATTATCAGGGAACTGGTGCAGGAGCAAAAATAGGACAATTTTGGAAAAGAAAGGATAAAACTGGTACACAAAAAAAGCAAAGCGCTGGTACTTTAATTTTTTGACAAATATAGTATGATTTTTTTATCGAGAGTTAAACTATCTTATGAACGAAATCTAAAATTATTCAAAGAGAAAAGGAGATTACACCAATGGCAGTAAACTTAAAGGGAAGAAGCTTTTTAACACTTATGGATTTCACACCAGAGGAAATCAGATACATGCTTGATCTGGCACACGATCTCAAAGCAAAAAAGAGAGCAGGAATCTGCAATCAGGTTCTGAAAGGAAAGAACATCGTTCTTCTGTTCGAGAAGACTTCAACTAGAACCAGATGCGCATTCGAAGTTGCAGCAATGGATGAAGGCGCTGGCGTTACATTCTTAGATTCTGGAAGCTCCCAGATGGGCAAGAAAGAAACTATGGAAGATACTGCAAAAGTATTGGGCAGATTTTACGATGGTATCGAATACAGAGGATTCGACCAGGAAGTCGTAGAAGGTCTGGCAAAATACGCTGGAGTACCTGTATGGAACGGTCTGACTGACGTTGACCACCCTACTCAGATCTTAGCTGACCTGCTCACAATCGAAGAGCACGTTGCAAAACCGCTGAACAAAGTAAAAGTTGTATTCAGCGGAGACATCAGAAACAACATGAGCTACGCTTGGATGTACGGATGCGCGAAGATGGGAATGCACTATGTTGCTTATGGTCCAGAAGAACTGGCAAAAGAACTGAAGCAGGACGTTATCGCACAGGTTCAGGAAGTTGCAAAAGAAACTGGCGCAACAATCGAAGTATCTCACGATCCAGCTTGCCTCAAGGGTGCAGACGTTATCTATGCTGACGTATGGGCTTCCATGGGTGAAGAAGCAGAGATTCCAGAAAGAGTCAGACTGCTGACGCCGTTCAAAGTAACAAAGGAACTGATGGCTGCAACTGAAAATCCAGATTGCATCTTCATGCACTGCCTGCCTTCCTTCCACGACTTCGAAACAAAGATGGCGAAGACACAGATGGACGAAGGATATGACATCCGTGAGGTTACTGACGATGTATTCAGAAGCAAGAACTCCGTCGTATTTGACGAAGCTGAGAACAGAATGCATACGATTAAGGCTGTTATCGTAGCTACCATCGGGTAATTCGCATTATGTAATTTGTACTGCTAATGCGCATTATGTCATGTGTACTAACCAAACCAAGGGCTGCCGCGGAAGGCGGCGGTCCTTTTTAAGATTTCTAAGAAAAATATAGCGGATCTGATCCGCGAAAGAAGTGTGCGGCGGAAAGCTTCACACGAAAGACGAAAAGGAGATAAATTATGCATCCTGGAATTCATAATTATTCTGAAATTGGTAAATTAAATAAAGTGCTTCTTCACAGAATCGGCGAAGAAGTAGAAGGCCTGGTTCCTGACAACTTTGAGAGACTGTTATTTGACGACATTCCTTTCCTGAAAGTTGCCCAGCAGGAGCACGACAGATTTGCTGAGGTGCTGAGAGAAAACGGCGTAGAAGTTGTTTACTATGTCGATGAGACAGCGAAGGCTTTGGCAGATCCGGCCATTAAAAAAGAATTTTTAAACAAGTTCTTAGACGAGAGCAATCTCAACTCAGAAGGTGTCAGAGAAGCCATCTTTGATTATCTGATCAAAATGCCGGAAAAAGACATGGTGGCAAAACTGATTGCCGGTGTCAAGAGAGAAGAAATCAAAGGGGTAGAGAGCAAGTCCCTGGCGGACTTTATCACATCGGCATATCCGTTCTATATGGATCCGATGCCAAACCTTTACTTCACCAGAGACCCTGGCGCATGTGTGGGTAATGGCATTAACATCCACCACATGAGCACAGCTACTAGAAGAAGAGAAGCATTACTTCTCAAGTATATGTTCCTTCACAATAAGGATTTTGCACCAGAAGGTTCACAGATCTGGTATGATTATGACCACGAATACTCCATCGAAGGAGGAGACGTTTTGGTTCTCAACGCAGAGACGGTTGCAATCGGTCTGAGCCAGAGAACGACAGCCGCAGCTATCGAAAGATTTGCTGAAAATATGCTGAACAAGTCCACATTCAAGAGAGTATTGGTGTTCGACATTCCAAAGAGCCGTGCATTCATGCATTTGGACACCGTATTTACGATGGTAGACTTTGACAAATTTACAATTCATCCAGAAATTGAAGGACCGCTGCAGCTGTTCGAAATCACTCTTGAAAAAGATGGAAAAGCGCATTTCGAATCAGTGACAGATTCCTTACCAAATATCCTGAAGAAAGTTCTCAATTTACCAGCAGTTGAGCTCATCCGCTGCGGAGGAACTGATCTGATGGCGGCACAGAGAGAACAGTGGAACGATGGTTCCAACACACTTTGTATCGCTCCGGGAACTGTAGTTACCTACGAGAGAAACTACGTGACTAACGACCTGTTAGACAAGAAGGGCGTAAAAGTGCTGACCATTCCAAGTGCTGAGCTTTCAAGAGGAAGAGGGGGCCCGAGATGTATGTCTTGCCCTGTTAATAGAGACGACCTGTAATGCTTGTTAAATTCGCCCGTGCCGTTGTTGCTCTTGACAGTTCGTTCCTCACGTACTTCGTGTACGCTCCGGGACTCACTGTCTGCGGCGCCTAGGCACAACCGAATTTCACTGCGCATTTAAATGCTTGCTATTTCACTCGCAGCATTGTAAACAACTCTGGCTGAGTGCTCACGGGTGTGTGCCCGTGATGCATTTGGGCGCGGTTGTTGTTCGGTGCGGCGAATGATTTTACACAATCATCAGGGTTCGTGTATCAAATTTTTTGTATAAATAGGAGAGAAAAAACATGGCGGAAAAAATTGTTATCGCTTTAGGCGGAAACGCGCTGCAGTCTGGCAAGAGCGAAGCCACTGCTGAAGCACAGTTAGAAGTAGTTAAAAAGACATGTGAATATATCGCAGATATCAGCTGCAAAGGATATGAAATCGGCCTGGTTCACGGTAACGGACCGCAGGTTGGCAGAATCCTTTTGGCATCAGAAACTGCAAAGGACGTTACACCGGCTATGCCTTTTGACGTATGCGGTGCGATGTCACAGGGATACATCGGTTATCACCTGCAGCAGGCTCTGAAGTATGCACTGAACAAAAGAGACAAGAACATTCCTGTTCTGACTGTTGCAACACAGATGATCGTTGAGAAGAAGGACCCTGCGTTCCAGAACCCGACAAAACCGATCGGACCTTTCTATTCAGAAGAAGAAGCAAAGGCTTTAGAAGCTGAAAAGGGATACACCATGAAAGAGGACGCTGGCAGAGGATGGAGAAGAGTTGTAGCTTCCCCGCTTCCTAGAAAAATCGTAGAAATCGGCGCAGTTAAGAAACTGTGGGACTCTTCCATCGTCATCTCCTGCGGAGGCGGCGGAATTCCTGTCGTTGAAAACATGGACGGAACCATGGAAGGCGTTGCTGCCGTTATCGACAAAGACTTTGCAGCAGAATTGCTCGCGGAGCAGGTAGGTGCAGACGTGCTGATGATTCTGACAGAGGTTGAAAAGGTTGCCGTAAACTTCAACAAGCCAGATCAGAAAGACTTAGACAAGCTGAACCTGGAAGATGCAGTAAAATACATCGATGAAGGACAGTTTGCCCCAGGCAGCATGCTTCCAAAGGTAGAAGCTGCCATGAAGTTCGTAAGAGCAAATCCGAACAAGAAGGCTATCATCACCTCCCTGGACAAAGCTATCGACGCTTTGGAAGGTAAGACTGGTACAGTCATCACTTTTGCTTAAAATATAATAACGTAAGTAGAACAGCTGCTTTGCAGGGGATGTCCCTCGCAGGCAGCTTTTCTATTGGAATGTTCTCAGTACCCTGGATTATAATATGCAGATACCCCACATCCCTATATGCGTAGAAGAAATCAGCTTGGGCGGCGCAAAACACCTGTTTCAGAGACTGTGGCGCCGCTTTTTTCTAAGCGAAGACAGCTAAATACGAGGCTCAGTTGATATATAATACATATTTGTTAAAAAATGTATGGAAGGTTGACGGATTGCTGCCTTCGAACCTTTGTTTTACCATTAAAAAAATGAATATACCCTCGGAATTTGTTCTCAAGCGGCGCAAGGCACATAAAAAAACGTGTTTTGCGCCGCTTTGTTGTGATCATTATGACCACTTATTGCAAAAAACGACCACTTATAGAATCGTGATGATTTGGTATGCAAAAGTGTAGTAACATAGACCTAGAAGGGATACTTTTCTTGTGTCTGATTATGGAGTATAATGAACATAGGTATAATAATCTTCAGAAAGCAGGAGACGCCTATGAAAATCATGGTATGTGACGATCAGATCAAGGAAATGGAAAGCATCATAGAATGCTGTAAGGAATACATAGAGAATAAAAAAATCAATGCGGAAATCAAAGGGACTACGGATCCGGCGGGGCTGGCAGGGGAAAAGCCGGATATCCTGCTCCTCGATGTGGAAATGCCGAAGGAGAATGGGATCGACGTCAAAAACCGCTTGGCGATGGAAGCTGACGGGCCGCTGATCATCTTTGTGACCAATTACCAGAATGCCATATCAAGGGCATTTAACCGGAACGTGATTGGCTTTGCGATGAAGCCGCTGAAGTTGAGCCAGCTGACGAAGCTGATGGACATGGCAATCACCTATCTGACCATCGACAAGAAGGTGCGTTTTGATGACGGCAGTATTGGCAGCACCAAAGACGTCCTCTGGATTACGGCAAACAGAGGCTATTCAGACTTTCAACTAGTGGACGGACAGGTGAAGGACGGCGGCAAAAAATCCCTAAAGTTTTGGGAACAGGAACTGGAGGTCTGTGGATTTATCCGCATTAACGACGATCGAATTATTAACGCGCGGCATGTGATCAAGTATTCGTTCCAAAAAGTGACCATGCCCAATGGAGCAAAGGGGCTGGAAGCGGACGGCGATGTGGTGGAGTTCGAGATCGCGAGGCGCAGACAAAAGGAATGCAAAGAAAAGTATATCGCATTTGGTAACAAAATTGCTAAGTATACATAAGGGGAGGCGGCTATGATTGTATTTGCAGTGGAACTGCTGAATCTATTCATCTTGTTCAGATACGTCCTGGGATACGAGTTTCGGAAAACTCGTACCCCTATTGCTATAGGGGTGATTTTGATTGTGGCGAACTGCCTGTTACTGACCGTTTTCTTTTATCCCATGGGGTATATCGCCGATTATTTAATCGTTGCGATTTCGGCTATCGTTCCGGCGTTTTTTTTCAAAGGGAAATTTACTGTTGTAGTTGGCCTGGGAGCAAGTATTGAGGCAGCCAAGAATCTTATGTTTAATTTATTTTATGGCACTGCGGTGATTACATTAAAAGGAGACATTGAGGCACTTGACGGGACACGCATTGCTTTGCTGCTGCAAGGCGTATTGCTAATTCTTTATTGCTGCCTGGCATTTTTTCTGCGAAGTAAGAGGAAACAGATTCACTGGTCGATAGAAAAAATACCGCCACTAGCTTTTATACCGTTTGTCGTTGCCATGTTTGTTTTTCGGCTCAGTTCGGGGTATTCAGGTGCGATAGAACAGAACAGAGCCTTGATCATTCAAGGTGAAAACATGACGAGGAGCGGATTGCTAGGAATATTCGTCATCGTCATCTGCATCCTGGCAATCTACCTGCGCAGCCAAAGGCAGCTATTGAAACGCCAAGTCATATTGAACGAGAAATGTATTGAAGAGCAGTCAAAGCAGTATGCGTTCATGGGAGAAAAGGACAAAGAGTTGAGGAAGTTCCGCCATGACTATAACAAACATGTTACAATGCTGCAAACACTGATGGAAAAGGGGAATCTCGAGGAATTAAAATCTTATATCAAAGACTTAGGAGAAATCAAGGCGGGACTTGATTTTATCAGTACCAATCATATCATCTGTGATGCGGTGATCAATCAGTATTACGAGTTGTGCAATCAAGAGGGGATTGGATTATCCGTAACGGGGAAATTTCCAGCAGGCATGAAGATTTCCGAGGTAGATCTCTGCGTGATTCTCTCAAATGCTGTAGAGAATGCCTATGAAGCGGCACGGAAGTGTGAAACCGATAGAGCAATTCATTTTGAAGTCAGAAGTCACGGAAATATGGTTCTCATCGAGATTATAAATCCTACTGTAGACAAATTGGTAATCAGAGATGGCTTCATAGAGACAACGAAAGCGGATAAATCTCGTCATGGATATGGTACAAGGAATATGAGAGAAGCAGCCCTTCGCAATGGAGGAAATGTGACATGGGAATATGACGGAGACAGCATGGTTCTGACCCATATCACCCTCTTTTGCGAAGATAAATGACCACTTATTGCAAAAAACGACCAGTTATTTCACAGCAGTTGCGACAGAGAAGTGGATGAGGTATAGTGTGGTTAGAAGTAAAAAACAGAGTTAGTCCAAGGAGGATAGGAGATGAAAAAGAAATTATTAACCGCACTGGTCAGCACATCACTGATTCTGGGAATGACATCGATTCCATCTTTTGCACAGACGGAGCAAGGATATATAGATGATGTGGATCAATTGAAGTCAGTCTTGCTGCAGGATGTCAATACGGAAGATTTAAAGGATATCGTAGCGCCAGAGGTTGCAGCAGAGTTCATGAATGAGAAGTTGAATGAGGCTGTAGAACTCATCGGTGGGCAAGAATTTACAGCGAATATGCAAAAGCAAAGAGACGGGTCACTATATGGCGAACAAAGCTTTGATCTTGGCGATGGGTGTGAGTTGGTGGTTGAACTTAGCGACAAAAGCGATGCACAATACATGGATTCGTTTGCAGCATCAACAGTGGCTGCGTCTGATCCGCAATGGTTTGGGTATGGTAATAGGTCGTTTACAGCAAAGGCATCTGTGAAGTGCCCAGTAGGGACCGCATATATGAATTTAACCAACAGATATACGTTGTCTGCAAACGGCATTGATGAAAGGCAGGGAGATGGGACCTGTAATTGGTCAAACTCAGGAGGAATAATAACTAATGCAACTCCACAGATAACTGATAGTATCGCGAGAACCCCAGGTGCTTCCGATGTGAATATGCATTGTGTTTATACCTTGAGAGATAATTCTAGCGGTAAAGGTGAAAGGGTAAGTAAATATAAACTGAACACTACCATAGGATTTTTGGACATCAATAAATCTACGAAAAAGGTCAGAGTAAAGCAATCCTGGAGCTTGAACAAAGTGTGATAGAGTTTGAGGTAATTTTAAGCGAAAAGCTTGAAACATATGTCGGAGAAAATAAAGGAGGGCAGACCAATGTTCAATTAAACCGATAAAGGGGAATGATTAGGGAAAGAAAAAAGTAATTTACAACTGAGACTCGTTGTTATGAATAGAGAAAAAGAGCCTTTTATAAAAACAAATCGATGTGGCGCATCAGAATAAGTATTTAAGAAAAACTCTTTCT
>URXI01000140.1 GCA_900551775.1 uncultured Eubacterium sp.
CATACGCGCAACCTCAAGAGCAGAAGGGGCCATTGAAAAGGCAATGGGATATCTGGTAACCAGTCATACGGAGTTCTTGAATGATCAGGATTTCTTGAGAAAGTATCTGGAGGTACATACAGATAACATCGAGTACATGCATCATTGCGGTGTCAAGCTCTCAACAAATGAGGACGGATCTGTCAGCTATTTTGACATGGTGCCTGGTGCTCTTGATGCTGCAGGTGTTGAGATCTATATCTGCCGCTCTCTGCGTGCCTTTGCGTTGAAGCTGGGCGTTCGTCTTCTAAGCCGTGTCAACATCTTTGAGCTGCTCACAGGGAAAAATGGGCAGGTCATCGGCGCAATCGGTTTTGACGCAGATAAGGCAGAATGCAGGATTTTCCACACGAAGGCTGTTGCCATGGCCACGCAGGGCTGCCATTTTAAGAAAATCGGACTGGAATTCATGGGATACGGCACAGGAGTTGGAGCCGCATATCGTGCAGGGGCAGTGATGCGTAACGTGGAGTTTTCCACCCAGACAGACATGGTATTCAAGGCAAATAATACACCGATCTACGGAGGATTTAATCTGATACATAATAAGCATGGAGAAAACATTTCACAGAAATACTGCGGCAAGCCGGTACTGGAATTACCCACAGAACTGGTGCTTGGCATGTTGGAGGAGATTAAGCAGGGCAATGGACCTCTTTGGTGCGATCTGGAGCATCCTGATGAAGTGCGTAAGATTATCGGCGGTCAGGATCACAACAATGATATGCGAATGCTGCGGGATAAGCTGGAGTGGGAAGGCCACGTGTTTGAAAAAACGGCAAGGGCTTTTGGCGATGTGGGACTGACTCCGGAGACCACCATCAAGATGGTGCTGCAGGTTGAGCCGATCAAAGTAGATACAGAGTATCGCACGGATGTAGAAGGACTTTGGGCGCCGGGGAAGATAAGCACCCAGGGATCCTCATACTTCGGATGGACTCGCGGCGATGGACTTGGAAATGCTTCGACTACAGCCATAATGGCAGGTCCCAGCATCGCCAGGTATGCCACAGAAGCTTCCTGGGATGAAATCGATCCTGGCCAGGTGGCAGCCTATAAAGAAAAAATTTATGCCCCGCTGCATCGAACCAAGGGGCGCAGTCCGAAGGAAATCTTTGATACTATTGAAAAATATATCTTCCAAGTGGATAAACTGCTTGTCAAGACGGAAGAAAGCATTCAAAGTGTGCTGGATGACGTAGAGGAAATGAAAAAGATCATTCCTGAACTTGTGGCAGACGACCCACACGGTTTGGCAAAATGTCTGGAAGCAGCTGACAATGTGCTCTGCCTGGAAATGGTATTCAGAGCGGCACAGATGCGCAAAGAGTCAAGAGGTCAGATGTATCCTCACTATCGTGCAGATTATCCCGACCATGACGACAAGAACTGGCTGAAGTGGATTAACCTGAGACAGGGAAAAAATGGAGAAATGGAGCTATTCACAGAAGATATTCCGATGTGGAAGTACCCGATCAGACCGGAAGGTTATGTGATTCCAGAAGGCCACGTTGAAGAATTCTATGTAAAAGAGGAAGAAGCGTAAGGAGGAGAAACTGTGAAAAAGATTTCAATTAAATTTAATGATAAAGAGTATTCTGTCCCGGCAGGCATCACCATCCTTGCAGCTTCATTTGAAACCCAGAAGCTGTTACAGGAATTCAGAAGGGTGGAAATACCGACCCTATACTATTTAAAGGGCATCAACGATATCGACGAAAGCGGGGTCTGTGTCGTTGAAGTGGATCAGAAACTGGTAAACGCATCGACTACCAGAATTCAGGACGGTATGGAAATACTGACAAATTCAGAAAAGGTGGTGGAAGCCCGCAAGGCGGCATTGTCCGAAATTCTCAAAGTTCATAACAAGGACTGTATCAACTGCTTCAGATCTGCAAGCTGCGAGCTGCAGGAGCTGCTGCATACGTATGGGTTTACCGACGAGGCGGATCTGCTGGAAAAGGATCTTGAGGAAATCGATACCTCTTCTTTGGTCCTGGTCAGGGACAACAATAAGTGCATTCGTTGTAAGCGGTGCATCAATGTCTGTGCCAAGACACAGGCTGTATCTGCAATCTGCGCTACAGGGGAAGGCCTTGGTGCCCACATTGCACCGGCTTCACCGAAGGGCCTAGCATCGGCCAGCTGTGTAAATTGCGGCCAGTGTGTTGCCGTATGTTCGGTAGGAGCTTTGTATGAGAAGGACGATACTGGAGAAGTGAAGAAAGCCATTGAAGACCCGAAAAAACATGTCATCGCAGAGGTTGCTCCTGCAGTCAGAGCTTCCTTAGGTGAAGCCTTTGAGTTTCCTATTGGCATAGATGTGGAAGGAAAAATTGCAGCGGTACTTCGCCGTTTGGGCTTTGACAAGGTCTTTGACACCAAGTTTTCGGCAGACCTTACCATCATGGAAGAGGCAGAAGAGCTTTTGGACCGGGCAGAGAATGGCGGTGTTCTTCCAATGATCACCTCTTGTTGTCCAGGCTGGATCAAATATTGTGAACATTTTTATCCGGACCTTTTGGATAACTTGTCGACTTGTAAATCCCCGCAGCAGATGTTGGGTGCTACGGCAAAATCCTATTACGCCGAGAAGATGGGAATTGCCAAAGAGGATATCGTCGTGGTCAGCATCATGCCTTGCACGGCAAAGAAATTCGAGCTTACCAGAGAACATGAAAGCGGCGCAGGGGTACAGGATGTGGACATCTCTCTGACCACCAGGGAGCTTGCGAGAATGATCAAAGAGGCGGAGCTTCAGCTGGAAGCCATGCCAAATGAAGCCTTTGATGCGCCTTTAGGCATCGGCACAGGAGCCGGGGTGATCTTTGGCGCTACGGGAGGGGTCATGGAGGCGGCCTTACGGACTGTCGCTGCCAGATTGACTGGTGACAGGCCTGCTGAGGTGGAATTCAAGGACGTCAGGGGTATGCATGGAATCAAAGAGGCTCTCTATGATCTGAATGGAACAGAAGTCAAAGTTGCAGTGGTTTCCGGTCTTGCCAATGCCAACACGCTGCTCACCAGAATCAAGAGCGGAGAAGCTGACTATCAGTTCATCGAAGTGATGGCCTGCCCTGGCGGTTGTGTCAATGGCGGCGGACAGCCCCATCAGCCGGCACAGCTTCATGTTTTGACCGACGTGGCTAAAGAGCGCGGAGAGGCACTCTACAAAAATGATGAAAAAGATGCAGTCAGAGCATCCCATGAAAACCCGGCAGTCAAAGAGCTTTATCGTACCTACCTGGGAGAACCAGGCAGCGAGAAAGCCCATGAGCTGCTGCACACAGCTTATATCAAACGTTAATGCAATCTTGGGAAAGGAATCACATGAGTAAAGAATATAAAGAATTTAAACCTTATCATGCACCGGCGATTTACCACGGGATGAAACGCATGAAGGATGTTTATGTAGAAATGCGCGATGGCTGCAAGCTGTGCATCGATATCAATCTGCCCGATGGCAAAGGGCCGTTTCCTGCACTGCTTTCATTCGGGCAGCATAACAAGGATCTTCTGGATGCAGACTATACAGCGTCAATGCCTGCCCAGCCAAGCTGGTCACATTTCTGGTTTGGCAACATTGAATGCGGCGACACCAAGTTTATGACCTCCAGAGGTTACGTCCACGTCGTAGCCCAGGCCAGAGGCGCGGGCAAGTCAGGGGAAGGTTCACCTCTTGACGCCCAGTGGGATCACTATGATCTGATTGAATGGATGGCACAGCAGGAGTGGTGTGATGGGAACATCGGCATGGTGGGTTTGTCCAATTTTGGAATGAACCAGCTGATGGCAGCTACTGTGCAGCCACCTCACCTGAAAGCCATCTTTCCTCAGGATCCCGGTTCCTTTTATGGCTTCTTCCGGGAAATCAATTTAGGCGGCGTGTTAAATACCCTGTTCTACCATCTGGATCATGTCAGCGTAGACCATATGGTTCGTACCGCTCCGCCAGAGCTGCCAGAGGAACAGCAGGCCTTGTGGGAAAAAGCCATGGCAAATCCGGATTATCAAATGTACAAGAATATCTACAACCTGCTAACGCAGAAGGGACAGAACAATCCGCTTGGAATGTTTTATCCCATGTTCCTCTATCCTTACGATCAGCCGGAAACCTATGAGCAGCTGGTTGAACTGCGTAAAAAAGTCAATATCCCTGTGTATACAGGCTCAGGCCAGTACGCCATCGACTATCATTTTCACTGGCAGGGATGCCAGAACTGGTATGAGAATCTAGGCGATGACGTGCCGAAGAAGTTGTCTCTTGGCGGACCTGCGCATCAGGAGAGGCCTTTCCACCAGCTTGAGATACACAACGAAATGATGAAGTGGTATGACTACTGGCTCAAAGGTATCGACACGGGCATCATGGAAGAGCCGCCTGTGCGCTATTGGGTCACGGGAGAAAACAAATGGCGTTATGCCAGCAACTGGCCTGTTCCAGAGACGGAGTGGACGCCGCTGTATCTGGAGTCCTGGGAGCGGCTGCGGAAAGATCCAGTGGATCCGGATGCCTTTGATGGAGCGAATATCCCAGACACCTTTGTGCAGATGCCGCCAACTTTGACCAATGAGGTGCAGAAGCTGCGGTATATGACTGACCCACTGCCAGAGGATGTGACCATCGCAGGGCCCATCAGCGCCACCTTCTATGCGTCTATCGACAGTGAAGACACCAACTGGTTCGTGGTGCTGAAGGATCTGGGACCGGATACGTCCGATCGCACAGGCCGGGAAGGAGAGTACTCTATCCCGAATCTGCCGGAGAAGTATCTGACAAAGGGGATGCTGAAGGCATCCATGCGGGAATTGGACGAAGAAAAATCACTTCCGTACAAGCCTTGGCATAAACTGACTGAGGATGCGCAGAAAATGGTCGTACCTGGTGAAATCAATGAATACAATGTAGAGGTGATGTCAGTCTGCCATACCTTTAAGGCGGGCCACCGCATCTGCGTGGAGTTCTCCTGTCTGGATATGCCCGATGGAGCAAACTGCGTCTGCAAGACGGAGTACATCCCTTATCATGTGTGCAGGAACGCAACGGTCAGACACGATATCTATCGCGATGGGAAACACCCTTCGAGGATCCTTCTGCCGATCATTCCTAAATAACATGGTAGTGTCAAAATAACCACATAATTTGCCTCTGGATTCGAAAAACTGAGTCCAGAGGCTTTTTGTCAATAAGCGGTTTTATTTGACGACGCCCACTGCGATTGTTATTTGTTTTGCAAATTCCCTTGAAGAGATCTGCACGATAGATTATAATGAACAAAGGAAAATCAATCGTTACACGACTGGAGAAGAAACGAATATGAAATATAATTGGGATTTGGATAATTTAGGAGAGAATATCAAGCGGAGCGTCTGGGATGCTGTGGATACAAAGGATTTCGGCAGCCTCAACCAGACCATACGCAATACCATCAACAGCGCTTTCGGCGGAGCTATGGAAAGCACTACGCCGCCGGACATCGACCTGGGAACGGGTGCTTCGGCAAGAAATAAGTCTAACGCAAAGAGGAAACCGGAACCGGCAGGCACTTATGAGGCGAAGGCGCCGTCAGAGCCTAGAACTGGGCTCTATGTGGGCACCGCAGGGAAAAAAGCCTTTGCCATCGCTTTGATGGCTGTGGGGTACGGCCTCGGCGGTATTACGGCTCTGGCGTTTTTGGCAGCGGGGATTTCCACCTCCATGATCGGCGGCGGCCTGCTGCATGTGGCGCTGGCTACATTGGGCGCGCTCTTTGTTCCGTGTGCTGCCATGGCGGTGGTCGGCACCAGGCGCCTTGGGAGAATCAAGCGGTTCCAGCTGTATTTGAACACCATCAAAGGCGAAGAATACTGCAATGTGAAGGATTTGTCAGGCCGCATCATGAAGCCGGACAAGTATGTCGTCAAAGACCTCGCCTGGATGCTGAAGAACATGTGGTTTTTGCAAGGGCATCTAGATGATAACAATACCTGCCTCATGACGACAGACAGCGCATATAGAGAATATCGCAGGCTGATGCGGCAGAGGGAGGAGCAGCTGAAGGCAGAATCCGAAAAGGCGGCGGCAGCGGCAAAAGAAGAACGGGGTAGAAAACAATCCATGGATCCACAGGTGCTCACCGTCATCGAAAAAGGAAATGAATTCATTAAAAAGATACGCGCCTGCAACGACGCCATTGCCGGTGAAGAGGTATCGGCAAAGATCTTCCGCATGGAGACTTTGACGAGAAGAATCTTTGCTCGCGTGGAAGAGGAGCCGGGCACTGTAGGCGATATCAGGAGAATGATGGAATACTATCTTCCGACAGCCGTAAAGCTGCTGGAGGCTTACAAGGATTTAGATGCGCAGCCGGTACAGGGTGAGAACATTCTCACTTCCAAGAGGGAAATCGAGGAGACCCTGGACACCCTCAACGGGGCTTTTGAGGTTTTGCTGGACGATATGTTCCAGGATACGGCATGGGATGTATCCTCAGACGTTTCTGTGCTGAAGACCATGCTGGCGCAGGAGGGACTTACGGGAAAAGATTTTAAAACAGGAGGAAAGCAATCATGACAGAGGAATTTAAAGATATGCAGGAAAAGCCGACGCTGACCCTTGACCCGTTTCAGGAGACAGTGGCTCCTGAAGTGCAGTTTCCTGCCGCACAGGAGAAACCGGGGATGGACGAAAGCGTTTTGTCCGAGGAAGAGCGCCAGATGGCGGATCAATTTGCCCAGCAGATTGACCTGACTGATACGTCCGTGATTCTGCAGTACGGCATCGGAACCCAGAAGAAGATGGCGGATTTCTCCGAGTCGGCGCTGGAGAACGTGCGGACAAAGGATCTGGGCGAAATCGGAAACCTGCTCAGCGGTGTGGTTTCTGAGCTCAAGAACTTTGACGAGGAAGAAGAAAAGGGATTCCTGGGCTTTTTCAAGAAGCAGGGCAATAAGATACAGAATATGAAGATCAAATATGCCAAGACGGAGGCCAATATCAATCAGATCTGCAAGGTGCTGGAAAACCACCAGGTGCAGCTGATGAAGGATATCGCCTTGCTGGATAAGATGTATGAGCTGAACAAGACCTATTTCAAGGAACTGACCATGTACATTATCGCTGGCAAGAAAAAGCTGAAAGAAGTCAGAGAGGGACAGCTTCAGGTGCTTCTGGCAAAGGCGCAGCAGTCCGGTCTGGCGGAAGACGCCCAGGCGGCGAGAGACCTGGACTCCATGTGTCAGCGCTTTGAGAAGAAGATTCACGACCTGGAACTGACCAGGATGATTTCCATTCAGACGGCGCCGCAGATCAGGCTGGTCCAGGGCAATGACACCGTAATGACGGAAAAAATCCAGTCCACCCTGGTCAACACCATCCCTCTGTGGAAAAGCCAGATGGTTCTGGCCTTGGGTGTCGCCCACTCGACCCAGGCGGCAAAGGCGCAGCGAGAGGTCACGGATATGACCAACGAACTGCTGAAAAAGAACGCAGAGACTTTGAAAATGGCTACAGTGGAAACGGCAAAAGAATCTGAACGGGGCATTGTCGATATCGAAACCCTCAAGACAACTAACCAGTCCCTGATTTCCACTTTGGACGAAGTCATGAATATACAAGAAGAAGGCCGCCGCAAACGCCAGGAGGCTGAGGCTGAGATCACCAGGCTGGAGGCTGAGCTGAAGGACAAGATGTTGCAGATCAACAGCCAGAGATAAAACAATCGGATTAGAAACTGAAAATCTATCGGGTTGGAAATTAGAAAACTGTCGGATTGAAGTTGTAAAAACTATCGGATTAGCATATAACTGTACGGCATAAGGTTGATCAAACAGGTGAAAAAGGACAGTTTATCCTGACTGGATCAGCAACGCCAAATCATAAGGGGATTCTGCACAGCGGCGCCGGACGAATAGCAAAATTACGTATGCGTCCCATGTCACTATATGAATCGGGAGATTCATCGGGCAAAATATCGCTGGAAAAGCTATGCCGGGGCGAATTTGAACCGGCAATGACTGGTGGGGTTGACTTGAAAAATCTGATCAACTTCATCATTCGAGGAGGCTGGCCAGGCAGCATTCACTTGCAGCCAGAACAGGCATCCTTGCTCCCGGCTGAATATCTGAACGCTGTGATTGATGATGATGTGTATCGAATCGACGGGATCAAGAGAAATGTAACGAAAATGCGGCTGCTCCTGCGTTCGCTGGCTCGAAATGAAAGTACCGTTGCAACCAATAAGACACTGAAAAATGATATCAGAGAAGTGGATGATGCGGACATTGATGTTGAGACGGTGAAAGAATATCTCGATATTTTTGAGCGTCTGTTCATTACAGATAACCTGCTGCCATTTTCTACTGGCGTTCGATCCTCTGTGCGCATCAAGCAGGCTGTCAAACGTCATCTTTCTGATCCTTCGTTGGCCTGCTCGTTGCTGAAAGTAACGCAGGCGAGCCTGTTGAATGACTTGGAAACGCTTGGTTTCCTGTTTGAAGCACTCTGCGAGCGGGATTTGAAAATTTATGCCGAATCTTTTGGCGGAACCCTGTATCATTATCAGGATTACAAAGGACGGGAAATCGATGCGGTCATCGAGCTGCCAGACGGGCAGTGGTGTGCTGTTGAGATTAAACTGGGCGCAAATCAAATCGATGCGGCAGCATCGGGACTTATCAATATAAAAAAAGAATTTCAGGCAGATTCTAAGGGAAAACCACCTGCAGTCTTATGTGTGGTTTGTGGTTTGGCGAATGCGGCCTATCAGAGACCCGACGGTGTGTATGTTGTTCCGATTACGGCATTGAAGAATTGAAGATTTGAAGATTGATTGAAAGCAAGAGCCGCTCACGGGAAACCGGAGCGGCTTTTAATATAGACGATATTGAAGCGGAGACGCTTATGACTGCGCCTTGGCGAGCTCCGCCTTGGCGCTGATAACGGGGTTTCCGATGCAGCGGCTCATTTCAAGAGATGTGGAGACGCATTTGCCCAGATCCACGTCGTGTGCGACACCCAGCTTATTCAGGAGATTGGCAAAGTCCTCCGTAGCGATATTGCCTTTGGCATTCGGGATGACGGGGCATCCGCCCATGGCGCCCAGAGATGTATCGAAGTCCGTAATGCCGCATTCTAAGGCGGCGTAAGCGGTGGCCCTGCCAAAGCCTTCGGTGTCGTGCAGATGGATGGAAAGCTGAGAAGGCGAAAAGCGATCCAAGAATGCACACAGGATGGAGCGAATCTGATCGGGTGTAGCCATGCCGGCGGAATCTGCAAGACCGATGGCGGAAGCGCCCAGTTCCATGCCGCGTTTGGCATAGGCGATGCTTCTCGAAACAGGCGTCTCGTCGCCAAAGGGAGAGCCAAAGACGGCGCCCAGCGCCAGGGTCACGTTGACGCCAGGCAGCTTTGCGATTGCAGCAAGGTCAGCAAAGCTCTTTTCGGCGGTGGTGTCAAAGCCTTTGGCAAATTCCTCACTGACGGAGAGAAAGCAGGACACGTTGTTGATACCCAGGTCAAGGGAACGGCGGGCATTCTCATAATCGTTGACCAGGCTGGTAATTTTTACGCCTCGTTCCTCTGCGTAGGGCAGGATGGCGGCAGCAAGGGCTTCCATATCCTGATACTGTCTGATCAGCCTGGGAATTCTGGAAAAGACCCCTAGTTCTATTTCGTTGCAGCCGTAATCGATCATCGACTTGATCAGAGAGATTTTGACGTCTGTGGGAAGGAGCTGGTGATACCGCTGCCAGCCGTCCCTGGGACAGACCTCGTGAATGTTCACATGAGTTGGAAATTTCATTTGCTATACCTCACTTCCTTTATTAAAGCATGAGCAGGATGCTTGAGGTGACGAAGGCGGACACCATCCAAAGTCCCAGGACAAGAAGACCCGATGACCAGATGAACTTGTTGGTGATGTTTTTCTCGCTGAGCAGCAGCGTCGCCTGTCCAGAGGAAGCGAAGGTCAGGTACGCCATCTGTGCGCTGGTGCTGATTGCCACAGGAAATACGACGATGTTATAGCCTGCATCAAGAAACGGCATACAGAGGGATGCGACCAGAGCACTCATGATGTACATGGTAGCTGTGTTGGAGAAAAAGTTTGTAAGTACCGTCGAAAGGACGATGGCAATCCCCAGAAGGACCAATGGCGAAGAGGCAGTGATGGTGCTTGCATATTCGC
>URXI01000141.1 GCA_900551775.1 uncultured Eubacterium sp.
TGGGGTGCTCCTGGCCCCCGCCGACGATAAAAGCAGGCAGATTGACGCCTTTCCTGACATAAAGCGCACCGACGCCCTTCGGTCCGTGGATTTTATGAGCGCTGACAGAAATCAGATCCGCCCCCGTATTTTTCAAATTCACCTTGCCAAAGCCTTGAACGGCATCGGTATGAAAGACAGCCCGCCCCTTCAGGCGGCCAATTTCCTCTATCGGCATGATGGTTCCCGTCTCATTATTGACCGCCATGATGGAAATCAGCGTGGTCTGATCGTCTATGGCAGCACGCAGCTGCGCTGTATCGAGGCAGCACTGATCATCCACCCCGATATACGTGACATCAAAGCCTTCTTTTTCTAATATCTTGCATGCCTCCAGGACAGCGGGATGCTCTACTGTTGAGGTGATGATCCGATTTCCTTCCCTCCTGCGGGCGTGGGCGATGCCGTACAGTGCCATATTGTCACTCTCCGTGCCGCCGGAAGTAAAGATGATTTCCTCTTCTCTAGCGCTCAAAGCGCCGGCGATTTCCCGTCGCGCACCCCTCACCTTCTTCTCCGATGCCAGTCCCAGCGAATGAAGTGCTGATGGATTGCCATAGAAGTCTTCCATCGCTTCTTTCATCTGTTTTGTGACTTCATCGTATTGTCTTGTCGTCGCACTATTATCCAAATATACAAACATCATTCTCACCTATATTATTACATTTATCCATTTTTTACTCAGATACCGTCTATACTCTATGATCGCTTTGATCAAATTCCCGGCTGCTGCAACTGCGATACACAGATGCAGCGGCAGATGGAATACCAGCACACTGACGTAAGCCAAAATCACTTCTATCCCCAGGTTGCAGGTCAGCTCCACTGCCATGCAGAACAGCGTATCTCCTCCCGCCCGCAGGATACCGCACTGCACGGCGTAGGCGATCATCCGCGGTATCATGGTGAACGCGAAGACACCCAGAGCCAGCATCAGCATGGTCGTGGTCTGCTCGTCGAAGTGATAGATGGACGCGATGGGCCTGCGCAGCGCCAAAATCATCACCGTCATAATACCTGTCAGAATCCACTGCACCTTCATGTATTTCTTTGTATTCTCATAAGCCAGTTCTCTCTGCTTCTGCCCCAGCATCTCCCCCGTCAAAGCGGCTGATGCGTTGCCTAGGCCAAAGGATGCGCATTGACAGAATACGCAGAGGACGTTGCTGACCTGCATGACTGCCAGAGCTTCTGCATTAATTTTCCCGTAAGCAGCAAAAGTCAAAGTGACACCTAAGGACCAGCCGCCTTCACTGATAACCACCGGCATGGCCGTCCGCATCACGCGGCGGAAAAGGTCACGACTGAAGCCTTTAAATTCCGAGAGCTTACCGTGGAACGGATGCTCTTTGTCGATACAGAGATAGATGATCAGTGCCGCCAGTTCGATGAGCCTGGCAATGAGTGTAGCAATCGCCGCTCCTCTCACACCCAGGGCCGGCATGCCGAAATTTCCGTAAATCAGAATATAGTTCAAAATCGTATTTGTCAAGATACTGCAGACATTGATGATCGTCGGCGCCTTGACAATCTGTACCGATCTGGAGTTATAGGAAATGACAAAGCTCACTGCCACGGTCAGATAGGTAAACGAGGCGATGCGGATATACTGGGTTCCAAGCCGCACAACTTCCTGCTCTTCTGCAAAAAGACTGATGATCTGCGGCGCAAAGAGCTGGGCCATAATGAGAGTCACGATGGCAAGAGACAGTCCCATGGTGATATCCATGCCGACGATACGCTTGATATTCTTATAATCCCGCGCTCCGTAATACTGTGCCAGCGGTACCGCTGCTCCGCTGAACAGGCCGAACAGCACCATCTCGTAGATCGAATAGACCTGATTGGCAGAGCCTACTGCGGCCAGTGGCAAAGCCCCCAGACGGCCGACCATGATGTTGTCCACCAGATTCAGACCTACTGTAATGAGATGCTGTACGACGATGGGTGTCGCCAGCAATAACAGCCTTTTATAATACGATGTCGTTTCTTCAATTCTGTTTTCCATATACTCCTCAAATTGAACAAATAACTCCCCACATTACATGGGGAGTTAGATTTTTATGTCTCAGCCTACTTCGCGTAATCGATTGCTCTGGTTTCTCTCACTACATTGACCTTGATCTGTCCTGGATATTCCAGTTCCGATTCGATCTTCTTGGAAATATCTCTCGCCAGTAAAACGATGCCTTCATCGTTCATCTCGTCCGGTTTTGCAATGATTCTGATTTCTCTGCCTGCCTGGATTGCGAAGGACTTGTCTACTCCTTTGGTAGTATTAGCAATTTCTTCTAACTTCTCCAGTCTCTTGATATATGCGTCCAGAGTTTCTCTTCTGGCACCAGGTCTCGCTGCCGAAAGGGCATCTGCCGCCGCGATGAGCACAGCTTCCATGCTCTTCGGTTCATAGTCGCCATGGTGTGCAGCCATGCCGTTGATGACAGCTTCTGACTCTTTGTATTTCTTCAATACCTGAATACCGATATCCACATGTGTCCCCTCGTATTCGTGATCGAGGGCTTTACCGATATCGTGCAGAAGTCCGGCTCTCTTAGCTAATTTGACATCCAATCCCAGCTCGCCAGCCATCAGACCTGACAGATGAGCTACCTCGACAGAATGCTTGAGCACGTTCTGTCCATAGGATGTTCTGTATTTGAGTCTTCCGAGCAATTTCACAAGCTCCGGGTGAAGGTTGTGGATGCCTACTTCGAAGGTAGCTTGTTCGCCTTCTTCTTTGATGATAGCGTTGACTTCTTTTTCTGCCTTCTCTACCATTTCTTCGATTCTTGCCGGATGGATTCTGCCGTCGACAATCAATTTTTCTAAAGCAATGCGTGCAATTTCTCTTCTCACCGGATCAAAGCCAGATACAATCACTGCTTCCGGCGTATCGTCGATGATCAGGTCTACACCTGTCAAAGTCTCAATGGCCCTGATGTTTCTTCCCTCACGGCCGATGATTCTTCCCTTCATCTCGTCGTTAGGAAGGGCAACCACAGATACAGTGCTCTCTGCAACGTGGTCTGCCGCACACCTTTGAATGGCTCCAGTGATGATTTCTTTTGCTTTCTTGTCCGCGTCTTCTTTTGCTTTTGACTCGATGTCCTTGATCATCAAAGACGCATCGTGTCTGACGTCCTTTTCAATTTCATCCAGTAAAAGCGCCTTTGCTTCGTCTGCAGTCAAACCAGAAATCTTTTCCAGTTCCTCGATCTGTCTTGCGACAAAACCTTCTAATTCTCTTTTTTTCTCTAAAATTTCGTTTTCGTGTCTTGTAATGCTCTCTTCTCTTTTTTCGATGTTTTCCAGTTTTCTGTCAACTGATTCCTCTTTCTGAATTAACCTTCTTTCAGAGCGCTGAATTTCAGCTCTCCTCTCTCTTACTTCCCGCTCAACGTCGGTTCTCATACGATGAGCTTCTTCTTTTGCTTCTAATGTAATCTCTTTCTTGATAGTCTCGGATCTATTCTCAGCGTCTAGTATCAGATTCTTAGCTTTTTGTTCCGCGCTTCCAATAGCCTTCTCGCCAATGTTTTTTCTTAATATATATCCGATCAATAAGCATATGGCTGCTACAACTACAATCATTATAATCCATATTAATGGAGACATTAAAGCACCTCCTTTTCTATTCAGTTTTTCTATTTTCAAGGTATTTTTTAAAAAATTTTCGCATTACATAATTAAATCTTGATATATTCGCACAATATATATTATAATGTTGCAATAGACATAATGTCAAGAACAAGAGGGGAAAACTATGAACAATTTTTCAAATTTAATTAAAAACGTTGATAAAGCCATGATCATCGTCATCGGTCTGCTGGCAGTGACCAGCATATTGATGATCGGAAGCACGCAAATCAGTACAGGCTTCTTCAGTCGTGATGTCATTGTTCAGATTGCAGCATACATACTGGGAACAATCGCCATCTTCGTCATACTATCGTTTAACTACAGCATGTTTTCCGGATTGGAGAAATACTTATATATCTTCTCTCTGGTGCTGCTGCTGATGGTCTATATACCTGGTCTGGGAGTCGAACTCTTTGGCGCCAGATCCTGGATCAGTCTGGGATTCATCACTGTGCAGCCATCGGAAATCGTCAAGATCCTGTTCATCCTGATCATGGCAGGTTATCTCAACGAACACAAGGACGATCTGTATAACTTCAAAGGACTGATCAAAGCCGGCATCGTTGCCGCACCGATCATCGTCATCGTCCTCAAGGAGGACCTGGGAAGCGCCCTGGTCTTTGCCGCCATCTGGGTGGTGATGATCTTCTTTGCCGGCATCAACCTCAAGGTATTCGCCAAATTCTTCGCCCTGGTAGTGGCGGCGGTGCCAGTAGCCTACGTGTTTATGGCCGATTACCAGAGAGAACGTATTGAGGCATTCCTTCATCCTGATAATATCAACTTATCCGGTAACTACCAAGTCATGCAGTCAAAGATCGCCATCGGCTCCGGCGGTGTCTTCGGGAAAGGTTTGTTCAACGGCACCCAGAAGGAGCTGGACTTCATCCCTGTCCAGACGTCAGACTTCATCTTTTCCGTCATCGGGGAAGAACTGGGCATGATCGGCGGACTAGCTGTCATCGGCTTGTTTACAATTTTGCTGGTCCGCATGGCCAACATCGTCAGAAATTCCCTGGACTTCTACGGTGCCCTGGTGGTCGCCGGCATCATCGGCATGTTCGCCTTTCAGATTTTCGAAAACATCGCCATGACCATCGGACTGATGCCGGTAACGGGTATTACGCTGCCGTTTCTCAGTTACGGCGGTTCTTCTATCATTTCCAATATGCTGGCTCTGGGACTTGCCCTGGACGTGGGGATGCGAAGCAAAGGAATCAATTTTTAATCAAAAGCAATCAAAAAGCTGCCCTGCGGCAGCTTTTTTTATATTCCATTATGCATTTAAAATACGATCTGTGATCTTATCGAAGTTTTCCTGTATATAAGTCCCGTCCTTCAGAACGATGGGTACGCCCAGGTTTGTCGAAATCTGAATGTTCTCATCAAATTGGATGGCGCCTGCAAGAGGCGGTCGCAGAATCGTGGTAATCTCACGAAGACGAGGTGCATAGCCTGATGACATCATCTCGGCGATGACTTTGTTCAATACGACATAACGGTTTTTAATGCCCAGCTTCAGTAGTTCACGGTCGAGGGTGTCTGCATCGCGAAGTGCCGAATACTCAGGCATGGTCACGATAATCGCCTCGTCAGTTCCTGCAGCCGAGAGCACCAGACCGTCGTCAATGCCGGATGGGGCATCGATAATCACATAATCATAAGTATTTTTCAGCTTTTCACAGAGAACCTGCATGTGCAGCGGCGTCAATGTCCCGTCGTCACGGGACGGCGATGCCGCCATGACATACAGCTCTTCAAAGCGCTTGTCCTTGATCAGAGCCTGTTTGATGCGGCAGACACCGGTCAAGACATCGTACACATCGTAAACTACATTGTTTTCGAGTCCAAAATATAAGTCAAGATTTCGCAGGCCCAGGTCCAGATCCAGTATGACCACGCTGTTTCCTCTTTTTGCAAGAGTTGCACCAAAATTTGCTGCAAACATCGTCTTTCCTGTCCCGCCTTTCCCAGACGCAATTAAAAATACTTTGCCCATTTCTTCCTCCAATCAATTATAGCTATCGTCTCGTTTATTGTACTTTGTTCGTTCCGTCGATGTCTGTCTTCGTCGTCTTTACTTTCTTATCGCCATTGACGTTCAAATAATCAGCGATGATATCTTTTGCCACAGGCGCTGCATTGGATGAATATCCACCCTGAATCAGCAGTACGGCTACTGCGATTTTCGGATTGTCTGCCGGTGCCATAGCGATGGTCCAGGCATTATAGTCATAGCCGCTTTTACCATTGTCAATCATGCCCTGCGTAATCTTGTAGTTGCTGGCTTTGATGACTGCATCGTCTATAGTGTCGTCCTCGGTCTCATATCGCTCCGGTTCTTCCTCCATCATCTTTTCCATAGTCTTCTTCACCTTTGACCAGGAGACGGAAGTTCCAGCCGCAGCATTCAGCGTGCCGAGGCGGTCTTTCACGTATTTCACTTCACTGGCCGGCTGTTTGATCGCCTGATATTCCGCCGTACCGGTCTTGCCAGCCACCTCTACAGGGAAATTGCCGAATACGTAAGCCTGTGTACCGCTGGAACATACCCGCTTCATCCCCTTGATGACCTCCTCCAAAGTTCCATCCTTCAGATTCAAATTTTTTGCTTTGTTCTTTTTTGTAGATCCTTCACCTTCTACGCCACTAACGACGCTGACCTGGTTTCTGACGCCATTGTTGCCCAAGGTTGCAACATAGTTGGCCATCTGCAACGGTGTATAGGCATTATCACCCTGTCCAATGGACAGGTTGAACTGGTCGCCGGTGGTCCATTCCGCCAAAATGAAATAATCGAACTTGATTCTGGCAGCGACACTCTCAATCTGATCCTTCTTTACGTCAGTCTGTTTCTGCAAGCGTTCAATCACTTCTTCGTATTCTGGATTATCTTTCGTCCAACTAGAAATGGTCTCCATATTCTTCTTCAATTTTTCGTAGTCATCGACAACCGCAGCAGGAAAAATCTTGTGTGCATTGATATAGAGATAGTTTTCTACACTGGCTTCGTAGCCTTCCAGCTTCGTCTGTGCAGAAGCCATCGGTCTAGTCGATTCACCGATCTCTATGCCGGTTTCGTCCGCCAGTCCAAACTGCTTGGCCACATCCAGAATCTTCTCTACAGAAATGTTTGTCTGATAACCCAGGGAAACACCGGTTCCCCAATCCTTGCCTGTAGCGATACAGAAGAAGTAGTAGTTGCAGGAGTTACCGATCCCCCACTCCAACGTCTCTGCACCGTGGGTACCGCCGTAGTCATTCCATGCAGAGCAGGCGTACTCACGATCCCCATATTTGATAAAGCCTCTGTCCGTGATATAGCGGCCCGGATCCAGACCGCATTCCAGGGCGGCAACTGCCGTAATCGGCTTGAAGGTGGAGCCCGGTGCGATAGAAGTCCTCGTCGCATTGTTCATCAGAGGTCTCGGCGCCAGATAGTCTCTTTCATTTTCTGGCTGCACGGATTCCCAGGCTTTATTGGAAATTCCACTGGCAAAGATGTTCGGGTCGAAATCAGGGTAACTTGCCATGGCTAAGACATCGCCCGTTTCCACGTCGATAGCGACTGCCGCTCCGCTCTGGCTGTTAGAAGCTCTGGCAATGGCGTTCTTCAAAGATTGTTCTGCCACCTTCTGTAAGCCCATGTCGATGGTCAAATAGACGTCAGAGCCTTTTTCCGGTTCAGTTTCTTCAAGAGTCTCTACATATTCACCGCTGCTGTTGACCTTGATCTTGCGCATGCCAGGCGTTCCGTGCAGTTTCTCTTCCAGTGCTGCTTCGATACCGTCCTTACCGATCAAATCACTGGCGCTATAGCCTTTTTCGACATATTCCTTTGATTCACTTTCAGAAATGGCGCCCATGTAACCGATGATATGTGAAGCCGTATTTTTATTCGGGTAATATCTCTTCGTTTCGGAAGAAATTTCCAGACCCGGAATGCCCGATTCTTCGATATAGGCGATGGTCTTCTTGCTGATGCCGGAAGCGACTTTGATCGGAATGTATCTGGTAAAGCCGTAGGCTGCGATCTCGTTTCTGACGACGAAGATCTTCCGCGCCTCTTTGTCACTGAGGGATTTATCAATCTCGTAGTCCTTCCTCAGTGTCTTGAAGCATTCCTTGGCAGAGATGCCCTTTTTGATCTCGTCTTTTTCAAAACCGAACTTTTCCAGGAACGCCGCCAGTTCATTATCATAAGTATAGGTCATACTCTTGACAGCAATCGGCGGATCCAGGTTGTATTTGGTCTGCAAGGTCTCCATAGCATCGTAACGCTGCTCCGGATTGGCATCGCTGTAATCCACGTTGTATTTGATGCAGAGCTGGCTAAAAGCCTCCTTGGCCGTCAGGTTTTCTTCGAAGCCCTGCTTTTTCAGCCATTTGGCTATGCTTTGCTTGTACGTATAGTAAAAGTTCCCGGAATCGGTGATTTTGACTGGAAAATTATCAGTGTACTTGTCCCCATTTTTGATCAATATATTGATCAGCTTTAGGGACGAAGCATTGATTTCCTCTGTGGTCAGCGCACTGGCGTTGAAATTTACAGTAAAAACCTGCTTGTTTAAAGCAAGCGCATTCCCGTTCCGGTCGTATATGTTTCCCCTCGGAGCAGATGTCTGGATCGTCTTCGTGTTCTGGTCTGAGGCCTCTGCCGTCCACCTGTCGTGCTGCAGAACAGTTACGACAAAAAGCCTTATGGCCAAAACGGCCATAAGGACAAAGATGATTCCCACGATCTGCTGATATCTCGAATTGAATAATTTTATATTCTTGTTCATCTAAAATACCTATCTCTTCTGTGCTTAATAACCCTTTTAATTAGTACGAAATAAAGTATCGCTGCAACAACTTCATTAAACAGAAGCTGCCAAGGCAGAGACTTCATCGCGTATAGATAACTGTATGGACTGCCGATAAAATAGTAGACCAGCCAGTAAACAGATGCATACATCCATGTTGCCAAAAGCATCGTGATCAATGCGTTGAAAAAGTTCTCTTTGTTTGCAAAACGCTTTAAAAGAAGCACCGCTGCCCCTGCTGCTGCCAGGGAAAATGCTTCGGGACCTGCGTACATGCCGTAGAACAGGTCACCGGCCAGGCCGAAAACCATGCCAAAGAAAATCCCAATCACAGTCTCATCGTACAAAAATGTCAAGATGACGGTGAGGCATAGAATCAGATTCACATTTCCCCCAAAGGCAGGAATCAGATTGTGGAGAAAAGGCTGCAGGATGAATGCGGCTAAATAGAATAATAACCCCTGCCAATACTTCATAAAATCACCGAAACTTTCTGCAATGATTTGAAATCCACAGACGGCTTGATCGTCACCTTCTGAAGCTGTGCATTGCTGTCATACTTCACTTTTGTCACTTTCCCGATTTCTATTCCGGCAGGATACATCCCCATGCCGGAAGTGATGATTTTGTCTCCCTCAGAAACATACGCTTTGTTGTCCAGCATAAATCCGGACAGCTTGCCGTCAGAGGACCCTTCCACAACACCGATCAGCTGCAGATTGCCTGAAACCTTGAAACTGATCTTGCTGGACTCGTCAATCAGCGATATCACCTTCGCCCAGCCTTTGCCGACGGAACTGACTCTGCCCACCAATCCGTCTCCGCAGATGACGATGCTGCCCTGTTTGATGCCGCTTTCGCTGCCGCAGTCAATGGTGAAGATATTCATCCAGTTGGTTCCGTCCATAGAAACAACATCTGCCGAAACCAGGTCGCCTGCCCCATCGATGCCTTTGTAATTGAGCACTTTGGACAAAGACTTTAACTCCTTCAGTTCGTTGGCTGAGAGCGTCAGGCTGGTGACCTGTTGTTTTAACTCTTCGTTTTCTTTCTTCAGCTTTTCATTTTCGTTCTGAATCTGCTTATATGAGAAAATGCCCGATACATTATCCGAGATGCCCCCTGCTACCTTAGATACCGGTTTTTCAACGACAGAATAGACGCTGCCGAGGATATTGGTAAAGAAATTCCCCTTACCGCCAGACGCAACCGAACCGACCAGCACTATAAGGCTGATCAGAATGATTGCCAAGAGAAAACTGATTAACTTGTGATTTTTAATCCACTTCATACCCTATTTTTCCTATCTTCTATTGATGCTCGTTGCATAAATCTTTAGTTTTTCGATGTCATTGAGGCTCATACCGGTTCCCTGCGCTACAGCTTCAAAAGCATTCTCGGCAATTCTGGCCTTCATGCCGGTTCTCTTTTCGATCACCATGTCCAGATTGTGAATCATGCCGCCGCCTCCGGAAAGAATCATTCCATTAGAAGCGATATCCGCTGCGATTTCTGGTGGTGCTTTTTCGATGGTTGACTTGACGCCATCGATGATGATGTCGATGGATTCCTGCAAAGCGATCATGATATCGCGGTTGGACACCTCCG
>URXI01000142.1 GCA_900551775.1 uncultured Eubacterium sp.
CCGCCTGTATCTTGCGGCTTGCGTCCCTTGCGTACCACTCGTTCATAATGTTTAGGAACGGGGTAAAATCGCTGTCCTGTTGGTTTGCGCTGTCTATGCCGTTGTTGATAGCGATAAACCGCACGCCCTTTTCCTTGAACATGACTTCGGTATAAAAACCGACTTTCAGATAATCACGCCCAAAGCGGCTCATGTCCTTTACAATAACTGCGCTTACATTTCCGGCTTCAACCTCCGCAATCATGGCTTGAAAGCCCTCACGCTCAAAAGTTGTTCCGCTTACTCCGTCATCTGTGAAGTGCCGGATAGGGGAATAGCCGTTTTTATGGGCGTAGTTTTCAAGAAGCTGTTTCTGAAAAGCGATTTGTCAAGGGTATTTTCACCATAAAACACGCATGACATATAATTTTTTCAAATTAGGCATATACTAATTCTTTCCTACATCCTGATAGAGCATACTGAAAGAAGTTCGGCATCCTCGCCCACAAGTGCTTCGGATGCCGCTTCATATCTTTAGAGCAGCATATGAACTACGCTGTTCCATAAACTTTATTCATTGATATTTGTCTGTACATCTTGATATAGGCTGTTGGCAGACAATTCTCCTCCAATGGCAAACGCTTTCCCGGCTTCTGTGTCACCTTGCAAATGGTACATCCGCTTCTCGCCGAATTCCTCCAACTGCCTTTGTGCGAATAGCTTTTCGTAGCTTTGCACATACCACAGTACCCTCTGCATACTCTCAAGCACAAGCTGCTCCACGACTTTTTCCCGAATATAATGGGCAGAGCATACCTCAGAGTTTTTACGGTAAGCAGAACAGAAGAAGTAGGCTTGTTCCCGCTTGTAATTGTTGGTTACGCTGTAATACAGCTTTTCTCCGCAGTCGGCGCAATAGAGCAATCCCGAAAACATACTGACGATCCCGCTTTTAGCAGGTCTGCGGCGGTGTCGGCGCAGTTCCTGCACCAGCGCAAATACCTCCCGGTCAATGATGGCGGGGTGAGTATTCAGGAATATCTTCCATTCGTCTTTCGGTTTATCGAGCTTTTTCTTCATTTTGAAAGACTTGCGATAAGTTCGAAAGTTGACGGTATCACCGCAGTATTCCTGTTTATCAAGAATGCCCGATACAGTGTCTGCAACCCAGCCATATCCCATCCAGCCGGTCATTCCGTTGTAACCGGCTTTCGGGCAACAAAAAAAGCCGGCACACAAATGCGTACCGACTTCCCGCAAAAGGATAGACCTATCCCCTGCGGTGGTGGCTTCACATTCATGTAACCGGCGCGGTGATGTTTTCGCTTAGCACACCACAGGCGTTGTCCGGCTTAATGCCGTCTATCAATCCATAGTGAAGATAAATATTCAGTTGTAGTCCTCAAACGATAACATTTGTATTATATCAGAAATCCCGCCGAAAATCAAGTTATTTCCGTGACCTATGAATAACTTTGCATAAAAATGGAAATGCTATTAAATTTATCACTAAAGTGATGTCTTACGACGATGCTTTAGTTTCGTATCCTATGCATAGCTGCGTCTTGTTTATCCTTTGCCGACTCCAGATCTTCAAAATCCCCCAAGTCGGTCAGTTGAATTTCTGAAGCGTCAACCTTGGCGTCCGGGTTTTCCTGCTGGCCTCGTATGGTGGCGGGGATTTCTCCGTCCAGCTGTCCACGGATACTCTGCGCCCGGTGCAGGCAGACCCGTTCCAGCGTATCTACTGCCAGCTGATGGTCATCAAAGGAGCAAAACGCAGTCGGATCCTTTTGGACATAGGGCGCGATCAACTTTTCCACCTTCCGTAGGATAGCTTCAAACCGCCCGCTTTCAAAATATTCCGAAAGGAGTTCGTCGAAATAGGAGTGATAGCGGGCGAAGTATTCGTCGTGCTTCATCAGGTTGTGGTAAAGCGGCCGGTTCAGCATAACCTCACCTTCCGCCGGAGTATTGATGGGGTAGTTGATGAGGATGTTGGGATCTTTGATAGGATCGGTCATGCCAAGGGCATAGGTGCCGAAAGCCAGATTGTAATCCCAGGGCAGAATGCTGAGAACCCCGTCTTCCTCATACAAAAAGTAATTGTGACCGGTATGGCCCAGATAACTATCCCAATTCATCACAAAGGCCTGCACAGTGAAATACCGCAGCACCTCGTCCACGTTGATTGCGGTTTCCAGATTTTCTCCTGTGGAAAGGGTTTTCAGTGCCTCAATCACCCGTTCCTGATCGGCTTGGGACGTTTCAAATTTGGCATTTTCAAAGATACCGGGATAACTGTCCGGATAATCATCGATATATTGCAGCGCTACGTCGGCGTTTTCCGCATTCAGGGAACGGTAATCCGGCTTGTACAGCTTTCCGTAATCATTCCCGAAATTCCTGCGGGCAAAGGCTTCCTCCGGCGCCTCAATTGCCAGAAACAAACCCCAGTCCTCTCCATTGACCGTCACCCAGGTATAGCTGCAAAGAGGCGCAGGCACCCCCATAAATGCCATCATGTCGTAGACCATGTAGGTTTTCAGATAGCTGTTGTCCTGAAAGGAGGCGTCCAGAGAAAATTTGTCCAGCCCATAGTAATTCCCTCCGTCCAGGAGCTGGTCAAATTCCAGCTTGAGGCTATAGCGGGAAAGCCCGTATTCCTCCGTCAGCCGCAGAGAGTTGTTGCCCTTGGTCCGCAGCCCAATATTGTGAAACGCCTCTCCGTCGATTTCGACGGTGCAGGCCACATATTCTTCCTTTTCCGCGTTCCCGATAAAAGCACCCCAGTCCTCGATTTGAATATCAATGGTGTGCACCCGGCTGTTGTCAAAAAGCCGGGGCACATATCCCGGGTTGGCGCTGGCTTTGGGAATCCCCAACTGTTCGCCGAACATCAGCAGCAGAGTGAGAATCGCCGCTAAAACTGCCGCACCGATGCAAATCCAGTCGATATACTTATGCTTCACCATCGCCTTATCCCATATAATCGCCGTTGTAAGAGACCAGCACCACCCGGGATACGCCCGGCATAGCCTCTAACTCGTTGACAAAGGTATTGCTGTCCTCCTTGAGGCGGACTTCGTAGTTGAGCTCAATACTGCCATTGTCCACACTTTTGCTTTTAAGATTCAGCCGCCTGACCTGGGACTTCACAAAAAGCCGAGCCTGTTCCTCGATCTCGCTGTTTTCACAGTGTACCACCAGGATATAGGGGGAATCCACCGTTTTCTTTTTGGAGAATGCAAAGAGCACAACCCCAATAAAGATACTGCCGAATACCGCCAACGGAATCAGCCCGGCCGCCAGGACAATGCCCACCGCAATAGCCCAGAACAGGAACGCGATATCCATGGGTTCCTTAATAGCAGTACGGAACCGGACGATGGACAGAGCGCCCACCATGCCCAGGGACAGCACGATGTTGCTCACCACCGTCATGATCAGCAGGGTAGTGATGAGGGATAAAGCAACCAGCGTCACACCGAAGCTGGCCGAATACATCACGCCGCTGTAACTCTTCTTATAGATGAAAAAGATAAATAATCCCAGCAGGAAAGCCAGAACCAAAGCGATCACCATGTCCAATATGGAAATGCTGGCGATATTCTCCAGAAAGCTGGATTTAAAAATATCCTGAAAGGTCATTGCAGCCTTTCCTCCTCTATTTTTTCAATCAAACCGCCGGCATAGGACGTATTTGGAACAGGCAGATGCCTGCCTTCCGGGCACCTGTACTGCCATACGGACAAGCTCTGGCAAAAACGCATCATATTTGATTTCCAGAACTGTGCCGGACTCTATAGTGCGCAGATAAAAGATCTCCGGATTCAAAAAATCCACGCTGCCAAGACCAGTGCGGATATCCCGATCCAGGGTGATCCGCACGTTGCCGGGTGCATAGAGAAAGGCCTCCCGGTCGTAACAGACGATGGTCTTCGGCCGCAGCC
Organism: uncultured Eubacterium sp.; assembly: GCA_900551775.1. Lineage (GTDB taxonomy): Bacteria > Bacillota > Clostridia > Peptostreptococcales > Anaerovoracaceae > Senimuribacter. The sequence continues at coordinate 3,933 of URXI01000142.1, forward strand.
CTTTCCCTTTTAACTTGCTGTAAAGCTCTATGAAAAGCGGTTCACTCGAATCCAGCAGGAATTCATAGTTGCCGGAAAGCAGCTTTTCTGCCTGTTCCTGTGTTATCCGGGCGCTGCGTTTACCGCACAGTCCGTTTACCTTGTACTTCTTTTCCAGCCGGATAAAGGAAAAATCTGTCCCATAGTACCGCAGGCGGAATTTTTCCCGCCGGTTTACCCCGTCGATTTTCTCCCGCAGGGCACTGTCATACGGTGTGTCAAAGTATAAGCTGGTTACCCGGTATATACCGTCTGGGCCGGCGTTTTTGTCGTGGGTAAACAGCTTCCGAAGCCTTTGGGAAAGCACCAGATCTTCCCGCAGGTTGATCTGGTGCTTCAACTCATGCCGAAGGGAAATGGCTTTTAGCGGCTCAATCGTCATAGCCGGAATCCCCGTCATCATCGCTATCACTATAATCGCTGCCACCATCATCGTAATTGGTGTCACCGTAGTTCGTATCATTGTAATCGGTGACACCGTCACTGTTGGGACCATAGTCCGTATCGTTGTAGTCGGTCACACCATCGTTGTTGGGGCCGTAGTCCGTGTCGTTATAGTCGGTGACACCGTCATTGTTGGGACCGTAGTCCGTATCGTTGTAGTCGGTCACACCGTCGTTGTTGGGACCGTAGTCTGTGTCATCGTAGTTGCCGGAACCACTGCTGGTATTCTGGTTTCCACTCTGCGTGCCGATGGTCTTGTGCTCAGCTCTTACAACCTTTCCCGTCACGGCATGAATGTCATATTCATATTCATTCCCATTCGCAGTGAATTCCAGTTCAAAAATCGGGGTTCCGTCATCGTGGTCGAACTCCCGGTCATCGAATACCGCGTTCGCAGCGTTGACATTCGCCTGGGTAAGTGCGATTTCCTGCGCTTTCTCCAGAGTGATATAGGGAGAAGGCTCACCGTCTTTGGCATAAGCCGGGTCATAATCGTCGTCGTCAATGGTCACGATGCCTGAAGCAAGATCCAGACCCTTCACCGTCTCTTGAGTTCTTAAGCTCATATCCTCCAGAAAGTCGTCGCTGGGAAGCACCGAACCCGGTTCCAGCTGCAGGACGATATTCTTTTTGTTGCCGTCGATGTCATCCACAAAGAAACCGGCCTCGTTGATTTCTACAATCAGATCCTGTAATACAACCTCACAGTTTTTGCCTATATAATCCGGATAGGCCGCCACAATGGTCTTGCCGTCATCATTCCTGCCGGTCAGGTCTGTGACTTTTCCTTCCCGGTTATATTCGATTTGTATTTCCGGGTTGACACTCAGAGTAAGGGTTCCTGTCTCTTTCAGCGCTGTTCCTTCCTGCGCCGGTGCTCCGCATCCGGTCAGAAGGACTGCCGACGCGACAGCCAGGGAAGAGACCGCTGCAAAAAGTTTTCTTCTCAATTTCATGTTATTGCTCCTTTCGGCTTATGTTTGAATCGGCTTTTGTTTTGCCTCACACTCATAGATTACGGAAATAGATTTTGAAAACCGGGGTAAGCTGGAAATTTTTTTGAAATTTAATCGTCATCTGCATCATCGCCATCGTTATCATCACCGTCATAGCCGCTATCGCCGTCGTTATCGGAATCGTCGTCGCTGTCGTTACTCGGGTCATAATCGGTATTCCCGTCCGTATAATCGGTGACTCCGTCGCTGCCGGAACCATAGTCTGTATCTACAGGCGGCGTACTGCTGGCCGGAGGCGTATAATCGGTCACACCATCGTTATTGGGTCCGTAATCTGTATCGTTATAATCGGTAGTACTGGATGATGTCGGGGGGATAACCGCAGGCTGGGATGATTCAGGCGGAGATGGCGATACGGACTCCGGCTGGGAAGTATCCGTCTGGGAGGAATTTGGAGAGGAACTGCTCTCCGGTTCTTCCTGACTTTGTCCGTTTTTATAATCGACAATTTCGATCGTGATGGTAATCCGCCCGTCTAAATGCTCCGTCACCTTGGTGCGCAGTTCTGTTCCATATTCCTGGAACAGTGTTTCATCCGGTGAATCAACGGAGAATGAGACTCGGCCGCCATCAGAAAGAAAGCCCATTTCAATCGCACGGTCAAGCAGCTCATCTACAACGGTCACCTTGTCTTTTCCCTTACCATCATAGCCTTCCAGCAGCGTTTCTCCATCTTCATTTGTCCCCGTGAGTTCCACGACCGTCCCCTGCCGGTTCAAGTCCATCTGCACCTCCGGGTTGATGGTCAGGTAAATGGAAGAGTAAGGCCGCATATAATTTTGATAATAACTGAACCCAAAAAGTAGCAGGAAACAGGCGGCAATTGCCGCAATGCCGCTACTGATCCATCGAATGGTATGCCGCTGCTTTTCTGGCGTATCTTTCATCAACACCGGATCGTACACCGTCTGCCCTATTTCGTATCGAAGATTGGCCGCTTTTAAAAAACGCCCCTCTTCGTCCAGAAGAACCGCATAGCCGGGGTGGCATTCCATAACCAGATAACTCATCGCGCTGCCACTCCTTTCATTACTTGTTTCAAATGCCCGCGGATGATTTCATACCCGTTGGTATAGATCAGCAGCAGGGCCACCATATATTTGCGGTGCCGTTCCAGCGTCTTACGTTCCACGCCGCTGCCGGTGGTCAGCTGCCCGATGGGCAGCTTCTTTGTCTGTAAGAGGACGTCCAACAGTTCTGGATTCTCCTTGGCGTACTGCAATGCTTTACGGCAGGCATCCAGCGTGCGCTGCTGCTTGGGGCAGTTGTCCGCCACATCGCTGAGGCTGACACCGAATTCCTGCATCTGCCGGGTCAATTCCTCAATTTCTGCGCGGGTCGCATCCCGTACCGATGTTTCTTCATATGGGTCCCTTTCATCTGCCAGCGTATCCCCCAGCGTTATATCGTCTTCTCCTGCCGGTGCGTCCAACGAAATGACACGGCTATGCCGCTGTTCCCTGCGGCTGTAGTCAATCAGCCGATTGCGGATCAGCATGGCGGCGTACTTGAGGAAAGCACCGCGGGTTCGGGAATATCCGCCGATCGCCTCGTGAAAAGCAATCATGGCAATACTCAGTTCATCGTCATGTCCTTCAATGGGAGGACGCTTTAAAAACTTTGCTGTTTCCATCTTGATAAAGGGCATGTATGTACCAATCAGCCGATCTGCCGCTTGTATGTCCTCTTTTGCCGCATATACATGCTGAACGATTTTATGTTCTTCATTCATGCAGCAGAATCCCTCCTATATATAGTATACGAACTCCTGTTTTCAAAACCGGGGTCACCGTGACATGGCTTATCAAATCAAATGGGTATAAAACTACATTTTAATTATATCTCTCTTGCTGTTAAGCTGCGACCATAGAAAAGTTAAATTCTTGTAAAACTACGGTAAAGCAAAAAGGGAAAGCATTTCATGAAACTGAAATTGTACAAAGTATATGCAATAAACCTTTTGATGCCATATAGGCTTTTATTTGCTTGATCCGCAAGCGTAGAAAATTAGCAGCTGAAAAATCCTAATTTTAAGCCGTTTTTAAGGCATAAAAATCGAGGGGCAAGGTGTTTGAACCTTACCCCTCGTTTTTGCGTTTGAAAGCGTTACAGGCTTAATTTTACGACTTTCCTATCGGCTTTGGTTTGTGCGAAAATTACTTCTGTGCTCACGATTTCCGTAGCCGCTTCACGCAGCGCATTCATTATTCCGACCCACTCCATCGGATGTTCAGCTTTCAGTTTTTCAGTTATACCCTCACGCTCCTCCATCTGCTCTGCCAGCCGAAGAAACAGTTCTTCTGCCTGTTTATCAATATCCGCAAGATAGCTGTTCAGCCTGCTGCTTGTCAGCAGGTTGGTACAAAGTATCCTGCGGTGCTGTTTCATCCAAAATATTTTACACAGATTTGTCCTTAAACAGATAGACGTTTTATGCCGCGTGTTGTATCCTTAAAAGGTATATGTATTTGCGATAAGCAGAAATGCGGCATGTACTTTTCTGCGCTTTTACCCCAACCGTTTTGAAAACGGCGCTGGAAGGAAGACACCGCTCTGTTTGAAAGAGGAAGCTGATCTATGAAAGTGATCATCCACGACCTTGGCGAAGAGATTACCTGCTTGCTGAAAAAAACGAATGAGGATTTGGTTGTCATTCATGCGGACAATCAGTATGCTCACTGCCGCGGCTGCTTCAAGTGCTGGCTGAAAAACGCCGGCTATTGCGTCATGAGGGATTCTCTACGGCACATTGGAGCACTTATTGGAAAGGGTGATTCGCTCATCATTGTCAGCCGGTGCTGTTACGGAGGATACAGCAGCCCTGTCAAGGCCGTTTTGGATCGCTCAATCGGAGCTTCTCTTCCATTTTTCACCTGGCGCGGCGGCCAGACCCACCACATAAGCCGCTATCCGCGCCGGAAACAAATGCGTGTTTTCTTTTATGGGGAATGTACGGAGTTTGAGCAGGAGACAGCCACGGAACTTGTCGAACGAAACCGTCTGAATCTGGACTATGAGAAAGCAGATGTGGTTTTCTTCCAAAATATTGAACAGTTAAAGGAGGCCAGCCTGTGAACCTTCTGATCGTGCAAGCAAGCCCAAAGAAGAAGGGCGGAGCCTCCCGTTTCTTCTCGAGATTGCTCCGGTTGTTCCTGCCGGGCGTCCGGAAGGAAACGGTATCCCTCAGTGCCCGGCAGGATTTTCAGCCGATTCTGGAGCTCCTTCCAAGCACGGAGGCAGTGTGCCTTTCTGTACCCCTTTATGTGGATGGCCTTCCCTCCCATGTAGTGGAATTTCTGGGCAGGGCGGAAGCATATTGCCAAAGCCATCCCTGCCGGTTCCGGCTGTATGCCCTATGCAACAACGGCTTTGTGGAAGGGAAACAAAATCTGCCCGCCCTGCGCATGCTTCAGGCATGGTGCGAGAAGACTGGGATGCCATGGGGCGGCGGAATTGGGATCGGCGGCGGGGTCATGCTCCAGGTGCTGGGGATCGTTTACCCCATCCTGATTGGCATCATTCTGCTTCAGATGGCGTTATCCTTTTTCAGCACCGGAACATTACCAGGCGAGCTGTGGTGCTCCCTTGCCATCCAGATATGCACATGGCTTTTTCTCAACAGCGGCCTACTATTCTGCTTGGCGCGGCTTTCGTCGGCCATTCGCAGAGAGCGGGTGTTGCCCAACCGCTTTACGCGGGTCATGATTCCCGCTTTTCTGTTTGTCCCTGTCGCAGACGTATTTATGACATTGTCCTCTCTTTTTCATGGCCGCTTCCTCGTCACACTCTTGAAACGGGACAAATGGCATAGTGAATAGGAGGGTAGATATGGAACACATCATTATTTATGGCAGCCAGTACGGCAGTTCCCGCCGGTATGCAGAAAAGCTGTCTGAACAAACCGGCATCCCCGCGGTCAGCTACAAAGACGCCCCAGACCTTTCAGGCAGAAGCGTGGTCGTCTATCTGGGCAGCCTTTACGCCGGCGGTGTCCTTGGCCTTTCGAAAACCCTGCGGGGCTTTTCCCTTCAAGACGGGCAAAAGCTGATCCTCGTTACCGTAGGGCTGGCCGACCCCTGCGAACAGGAAAACCTGGACAATATCCGCGCCTCTTTGCGAAAGCAGCTTTCCGAGAAGCTGGTTGACCGGGCAAAGGTTTTCCATCTACGCGGCAGGATTGATTATCAAAAGCTTTCCCTCGGCCACCGGACGGTGATGAAGCTGCTGTACCAATCCCTGCGCAGGATCCCTATGGAAAAGCAGACGGCGGAAAACCGGGAACTCCTGGAGACCTACGGGAAACGGGTTGATTTTACGGATTTTCGCGCGTTGGGGCCGATTATTTCAGAAATACAGGGAAAAACGATATGAACAGCGCTGTTAAAAATATCCTCAAAATCTTTGCGGTTGGTCTTGCTGCCACTGTTGTCCGTATCATCGGGCAGCTTTCCATCCCGTCTGGGGAGCAGACTGTTCTGCCGCCCAGTGTTTTCGCGAAAAACGGAACGATGCCGCTGGCCTTCACTGTCTATGGGGTATTTGCTTACTCCCTGATTGCCTCGCTGTTCCTGCTCATCCGGGGCCGGATGAGCGGCAG
>URXI01000143.1 GCA_900551775.1 uncultured Eubacterium sp.
CCAAAAGGGGAAGGGGGTCCGCCGTGACGGAGCCCCTTCCCCTTTTTGATGCATTTATTTATTAGGATTAAATCAGCTCGTGATTAGAACAGATTCAATGCGAAGAAACTGTTCATCTGGCCTACCAGGATGAAGACCAGGAAGATCGGTGCGATCCATTTCAAGCAGAAGTTGACAAATGGTTTTGAACTGTATGCGCTGCTCAGCTTGACTTCATCATCTATGTAATTCGGATGAATCCATCCCAGGATAATGGTCATGATCAGGCATCCGCCCGGCATCATGAAGCCTTCGGCGAAGAGATCAAAAGCATCCAGCCAAGTGCCGAGACCGAAAGGTTTTGGCAGAGGACCTGCGCCCAGTGCGTCTACTGCAACGATGATGGAACCCAGGGTCGTGACTGCGATGATGGACCAGCTGATTTTTGTACGACTCGGTTTTTTACCTTTATCTGCTGCTCTGTCCATAAAGGCTGATACTGCGCCTTCCAACATGCCGATGGATGACGTCAGTGCCGCGAAGAGCACCAGCAGATAGAAAATAGTACCGAAGATCGGACCAGCGGAACCCATGGAGTTAAATACTGTCTGTAGTGTGACAAAGAGCATTCCAGGTCCTGCGGCAGGTTCCATACCAGCGGCAAAGGTTGCCGGGATGGTCGCCAGTGCTGCTAAAAGTGCAACAGAGGTATCCATGATCGGAACCAGGATTGCATTTTTCTCCAGGTTTTCCCCTTTGTCCAGATAAGAGCCGTATACGATCATGCAGGCAGAAGCTAGAGACAGGGAGAAGAAAATCTGACCTCCGGCAGATGCCAGAACCGTAATCCAGCCTGTTCCTTTAAACACCTCGAAGTTCGGCTTGAAGATGAATGCCAGCCCTTCTGCCGCGCCGTCGAGGGTGCAGCTTCTGATGACAGTAATAATTAGCAGTATGGCCAGACCCGGCATAGCCACGGTACAGAACTTTTCGATACCACCGGATACACCACCCATTACGATGAGGACGGTCACGATGATGTAGATGGCTGTAAAGATCAGTGCAGGGGCACCGCTGCCGACAAAGGAACCGAAGTAGGCTTCGCTGTCTGCGCCGCCCACACCCCAGCTTGCGCCGAAGATATCGCCGATGTTGGCTAGCAGGTATTTCAGAACATATCCACCTAGAACACAGTAGAATGTCAGTAAGAAGAACGGTACAATTGTGGCAATCCAGCCGTTAAAAGTGAAGCGCTTATCCAGTTTCTCATAAGAGCCGATAGCGGCCTTCTGCCCCTTTCTGCCGATGGAGAATTCGCCCAGCATACAAGGGTAACCGATAAATATCGCCATTAATAGATATAAGATTAAGAAAGCGAACCCTCCGCCATTCCCCATCTTATATGGAAATCCCCACAGGTTGCCCAGTCCGACAGCCGATCCTACAGCGGCCATCAGAAAGCCAAAATTACTTTTAAATTGGCCTTTGTGATTGTTTTGCTTTTCCATTGAATTACCTCCCAAATTAAATTAGGTTTAATAAATTGTAATATTGCATGGGTTGTAATTGCTATTATAATATTCTGAAAACATTTGGCAACACGCTTTCCGCCATTTAAGACCAAAGTCTTAGGCTGCGGAAGTAAAACAATACTTTAGGTTATGGCAACACGCGCAGCAGAGCAAAGTTCATCTACAGCAGGAAAGCGCGAGTAAACTGCTGGCTGTCGGACTTCTAAGGGGGCAAAGTTGTCCTAGTCAAGAAAAATTGTAATAGACTGTTCTTTTTCAAATGAATTTCGCATGTGGGAGGCCTGCTCGCCATATTCTCCCAAATTTCAACCGGCTACTTGCGCAAATCATCAAATCCGGATGCAAAAACGCCATGTTTCTTTAATTTCTAGAAATTCACTTGCGCCATATTTGGAAATAATTGTAAAACGTCCGGATTTTACTCTGCTTTGCGAAGGGAGTCGCGCAAGTCACGCTGCTTATTCTGGTCAAACATGGCGAAAAAGTTGTTAAAACCTGCCTGTCGCGCAAGTCACTTGGGAATAAGGCGCGCAACATGGCGGAGTGACGCCATTGCTTCAGGCAAGCAAAGGACTGCTTAGAAGTGGAAAGCGTCTCTGGTAGTCCGCAATCAGCCAGGTCATGAAAGAAGTCTGGAACATTTTTTCTGGTTTATAAATTTGCGGACTGTATGGGAGCAGGAAGTGGCTTTGGCAGTCCGCAATCGGCCAGGTTATGAAAGAAGTCTGGAACATTTTTTCTGATTTATGGATTTGCGGACTGTGCGCGGATAATCTTCGAAAGAATCTGCAAACTTCTTGCCATATAATACGATAAAGAAAAGGTAATTACGTGGGACACCATCATAACTATACGAAAAAAGTACAAAGAAACATAGTATGCTAAAGATAGGATGTGTTATAATGTTTTCATGATCTTAGCGACTACGTCGAGGGGAGGAAAACATTGAAACACGTCTTTTGATTGTATCTTCAAAGGAATCGACGTGTTATAATAGTTCCATAATCTGACGGCGTTGGCTTTCTGCCCCAAGCTTGCTTGGCTAGGTGGAACGGACAGCGAAGCGAGTTGTACGAGCGTCGGAATATTGTGAGCGCCGGAATATTCCGACGCAATATGTTGGCGTGAGGCGGCAGGCGGTATTACCAAAGGGTCTGCACTGCTGCAAAGTGCTGGCAGATAATATATGATAGAGGAGATGTAAAAATGGCGATAGAAAAAGTGAGGGAATATTTCAAGGAGCTGGGAATAGATGATCGGATTCAGGAGTTCGAAGTATCCAGTGCGACAGTGGACTTGGCTGCACAGGCTGTAGGCGTGGAGGGTGCGAGAATTTGCAAGACCTTATCTTTTAAAAACCTGGATGGGGAAGGATGTATTCTCATTCAGACAGCTGGCGATACTAAAATTGATAACAAGAAATTTAAGAGCTGCTTTGGATTTAAAGCAAAAATGCTGACCGCAGATGAGGTCGTTGCCTATACGGGCCATGCTATCGGCGGGGTCTGTGCTTTTGCTATCGAAAATCCAGAGGTGAAGATTTACTGTGATGAGTCCATGAAGCGCTTCGAAACAGTTTTCCCCGCGTGCGGAAGCGATAATAGCGCAGTGGAGTTCACTTGTGATGAACTTTTTAAATATTCCAACGCGATAGCATGGATTGACGTCAGCAAACTTCCAGAAGCAGAATAAGGAGCAAAATAGAACGATGAGCGGCACACAAAAGAAAGACAGATTTAAAAAAGAACTGAAACGATTTCTGTTCTGTACTGCAGGGGCATTGATTATCGCCTTTAACCTGAAGAGTTTTGTCAGGACCGGCGGACTGTTTCCAGGCGGATTCAGCGGCGTCACCCTGCTGATACAGCAGATTTGTGATACCTATTTTCACGTTACACTCCCCTATACGGCAGTCTATATTCCGCTGAACCTGATTCCCGTATATATCGGGATCAAGTATCTGGGTAAACGGTTTACTTTTTATTCTTTTTATGTAATCCTGCTCAGTAGTATCATGACGGACTTGATGCCGGAGGTCGTCATCACCTACGATGTACTGCTGATCTGTATTTTCGGCGGCATCATCAATGGAACAGCAGTCTGCATCTGCCTGTTCGTCGGTGCCAGCGCCGGCGGAACAGACTTTATATCCATATACTTTTCAGAGAAGCGAGGCATCGACACCTGGAACTTTATCTTTATGGCAAATATCTGCATCCTCGTTACTGCAGGACTTTTGTTTGGATTTGACAGGGCGCTGTACTCGATTATTTTCCAATTCTGCACCACCCAGCTCATTCAAACCTTATTTAAGCGCTACCAAAAACATACGCTGCTGATCATCACTGACCAGCCCAGCGCTATTTATGGCAGGATTCGTGAAATCACCCATCACGATGCGACGCTTTTCAAAGGGAATGGCTGCTTCGCAGGGGCAGAGAGAAACATGGTCTATTCAGTCGTGTCCAGTGAAGAGGTGGATATGATCATAAAAGAAATCAAAGAGGTCGATCCGAAGGCTTTTGTCAATGTGATCAAAACAGAGCAGGTCAACGGAAGATTTTACAGACGACCTAACGACTGACAAAGAGTCTGCGGCAAAAGGATTTTACAGCATGGAAGAAACTTCTTCTATGCTTTTTCTTTTTGTGCTATAATCTAGTAGCAAAAAATGTAATCAATTGTCGATAAGAGGAGAGGAGCGAGGAATGAACTTCCTAGAAGAACGGATAATAAAGGATGGAATTGTAAAAGAGGGAAATGTACTCAAGGTTGACAGTTTCCTGAATCATCAGATGGACATCGAGCTATTTGACCAGATGGGAGAGGCTTTTAAAGAGAAATTTAGGGAAAAAAATATCAATAAAATCTTGACCATAGAGGCTTCTGGTATCGGTATCGCCTGTATCGCAGCGAAGCATTTTGATGTACCGGTAGTCTTCGCGAAGAAAGCCAAGAGCATCAATCTGGACGGGGAAATGTATACGGCGGAGGTGGAGTCTTTTACCCATAAGACGAAAAATCAGATCATCGTATCAAAGAAATTTCTCAGTGCTGAGGATCGGATTTTGATCATCGACGATTTCCTGGCAAACGGTTGTGCGCTGCAGGGTCTGATTCAGCTGGTCCAGGCGGCAGGGGCGGAGGTCTGTGGCATCGGTATCGCCATCGAGAAGGGATTTCAGCCAGGCGGACAGATTATCCGCAACCTGGGCTATCAGTTGGAATCTTTAGCTATAGTAGAGAGCATGAACAGTGAAACTGGAGAAATCATGTTCCGTTCGCAGGAATAGTTTGGTGAGGGTACATATGAATAATAATGTAGAAAACATATATCAATTAGAAGGAAGAGTGCCGATTACAAAAGCCGTTCCCTTTGGGCTGCAGCACATTCTTGCGATGTTCGTGGCGAACATCGCGCCAATCATCATCGTGACTGGTGCCTGTGGGCTGACGCCGGGGAACACGGCTATGCTGATTCAGAGCGCCATGATCATCGCCGGCATTGGAACGATCATCCAGCTCTACCCTGTATGGAGACTGGGCTCCGGCCTTCCCATCGTCATGGGAATCAGTTTTACCTTTGTCTCCATCTTCTGCTATATCGGACCGACCTATGGTTATGAAGCTATTATCGGCGCGGTGCTGATCGGCGGACTGGCAGAAGGCATCCTGGGGCTGCTGGCAAAATATTGGACGAAATTTATCACGCCAGTGGTAGCGGCCAGCGTGGTAACCGCCATCGGATTTTCCCTGTTATCTGTAGGGGCGGCATCCTTTGGCGGCGGCAGCGGCAGCGCGGACTTTGGTTCGGCAAAGAATCTGATCCTGGGAGGCATCACTTTGGCTTGCTGCATCGGGTTCAACATCTTCGCGAAATCTTTCTGGAAACAATTATCGGTATTATTCGGCCTGATAGTTGGGTATATCGTTGCGACGGCCATGGGAATGATCGACTTTTCTACGTTGTCGGATGCTTCCATCATCGCTTTGCCAAAGCTGATGCCCTTTAAACCAGTCTTTCATCCAGGAGCCATCGTCTCGGTGTTCTTGATTTTCCTGGTATCGGCCACAGAGACTATCGGAGACACGTCTGCGCTGGCATCCTCTGGTCTTGGAAGAGATGTAAAGGCAAAGGAAACGGCAGGGTCCATCGCCTGCGACGGCTTCATCAGTTCCTTGTCAGCGGTCTTCGGCTGCCTGCCGATTACATCTTTCAGCCAGAACGTGGGGCTGGTGGCTATGACCAAAGTGGTCAACCGCTTCACCCTGCTCATGGGCGCTATCATCATGATTTTGGCAGGTCTGTTCCCGATCTTCGGCACCCTGCTTGCGACACTGCCGGATGCAGTGCTGGGCGGCTGTACGATCATGATGTTCGGAACCATTGTGGTCAGTGGCATTCAGATGATCTCACGGTGCGGTTACAGCCAGAGAAACATCAGCATCGTGGCCCTGTCTCTCAGCGTAGGCATCGGTTTTACCCAGGTGCCGGAGATCTTTGCCATCTTCCCTCAAATCATACAAAATGTGTTCGCCGAGAACTGTGTAGCGGTGGTGTTCCTGGTGGCGATTATCTGCAATCTGATTCTGCCAAAAGATATGGAATTGAAAAGCGAAAAAGCTGACTGATGAAGTCAGCTTTTTTGTGAGTTTGTCAGCAGATCGATAAAGCTTTGCATGACGGGGCTGAGCCACTTGTTTTTGTGATGGGCGCAGACTGCCGTAATCTCCATGTGGTCATAATCTGTCTCAATGGCACAGAGACTGCCTTCTTCTAAGTCTTTTTCCACCGTAAAGGTGGGAAGGTAGGAAATTCCCATGTCATTCTTGACCAGGTTAATAATCGTAGGGATGCTCCAAAGCTCAATGGTGTGCCCCAGGTGAATATCCTTTTCCCTCAGATAATCAGTGAAGATTTCTCTGAAAATGCAGTTGGGCTCGTCAATGATATAGGGGAGATCCAGTCTCTGGCCGGAGGTCTTAAAGTCGGGGTATTGGGCTTTTGTTGCCGGCGAAGCGATCAGGGTCATGGTGTGGGAACCTATCTTGTGAAGGGTCAGGCTGTCCGTGTTTCCGCCGACATTCTCGTAAAAAATGCCCATATCGAGTCTCCCGTCGATCAAAGCGTCCCGGATTTCGTAGCAGTTCATGGAACGAAGAAACAGTTTTGCCCCAGGTGCAATCTGGTGGAACTTCTTCAGCAAAGGCGGCAGGCGGTAGCAGAGCTGTGTCTCAGCAACTCCGACAGTAAGGCTTTGCTTCATATCTGCAAGAGAAGTTCCCAGACTCTGCATCTTTGTAAAAGAAAGAAGCGTCTCGTCTACATAAGGGATCAGATTCTCTCCGGCTTTGGTCAGCTGCATCCGCCTGCCGATTTTTTCAAAGAGTTTGATGGAGAGCTCCTGCTCCAGCTGCTGAACCTGAAAGGTGATGGTGGACTGGGTGTAACCCAGCTTATCAGCAGCCCTGGCATAACTGCCTTCTTCGATAATTGTTTTAAATGTCTCTAAATATTTCAGATCCATCACGAACCTCCTGTCATTTAGTTCAAATATATTGAATTATAGCATTGAATAGTTCGACTATTTTGATACTATCTTTTATGCTATTATAGTCCTAAAGGAAGGTGATTTCAAGTGATTATGAATATTTTACTGAGCTTTGCACCCTATGCGTTTGTTACGGCCTATACGCCGGGACCCAATAACATTTTGGCGCTAAATACCACTAGCAACTATGGCTGGTCTAACGGCAGAAAATTGATTCTGGGTATCGGTACGGGGTTTCTCTGTGTCATGGTTGTGTGTGCAGTGGGCTGTTTCTGGATTGCAAAATATATCGGCGGTATCGTTTCCGTGATGAAGTACATAGGCGCCGCCTATATTCTGTGGCTGGCCTTTCACGTGGCAAAGAGCAAGCCGGACGCAGGAGAGCAGAAGGAAGCAGGGGGCTTTGTCAAGGGAATGGTGCTGCAGTTTGTTAACGTCAAGATTATACTTGCCGCCATTACGACTTACACTGGATATGTGATTCCCATAAACGACTCTTTGGGAGCGTTGCTGGCGTCGGCGGCATTTTTGACGGCGGTGGGCGTAACCGGGACGCTGGTGTGGGCAGCAGCTGGCAGCCTTCTGCAGAAATTTTTAACAAAGTACTATAGGCCATTCAACATCTGCATGGCGTTGCTTCTGGTAGAATGTGCGGTAAAACTGTTCTTCGTCGGCTGATTAGATTGTATTTGTTCCTGCCCCATGTTATAATTTAGAAAAATTATAACAAAAGGGGAATGAAATGAATAAGAGAAACCGATTGATCGCATGGACGCTGGTTCTTTTGCTGGCACTCTCGACGGTCACTGTCAGCGGAGCCACGTCAGGTGCGACAAAGGCCGTGAAGGCTGGCAGAATGAAGATCACGCTGACGGTCATGAGTGGAACGACCATCAGGGTGAGCTGGCCCAAACAAAAGAAGTATGCGGGCTATGAAGTCTACCGCAAAGCAGCGGATGGAAAGAACTACAAGAAAATCGCCAGCGTGAAAGCCGTAACATATCAAAACAAGAAACTGAAGAGGAATACCTTATATCAATACAAGGTCAAGCCATATCGTTATATAAAAGGAAAGAAAAGTTATGGCAGATACTCTTATGAAAATGCAGCGGCCACCGGTGTCGCCGTGAAGAACTATCGTCTGGAGCTCACCTTGCCAGAAGATGATACGATCGGGGTCGGCGTCAACGGAGGTACGGCCGACTGCAGCGCCAACAAGAAGACGGCTCTGATTTACAGGAGCACTTCGGCAAAGGGTCCTTATGAGAAGATCAAGGAGCTGACCTTTAAAAATAGCTGGCAGTTATGGCAGTCCACTTATGGAGAGGAGTTTACAGATAAAAAGATAAAATCTGATACGACCTATTACTATAAGTTCAAAATCCGTAAAACGATCAACGGGAAAGCTTATGTGAGCGAGTTCAGTGAACCCGGGACAGTGCGGACGCGGCCCGAATGGTCGATGAAAGAGCTGACTTACTCCAATCTGACAGATGAAAAAATCAGAAAGAAAATCGGTGGAATTCTGAGGAAGGCGGGAATCGACAAGGGCTATATCGATGAGCTTATGGTCCTGGCAACCGACTACAATGAGGTAGTGGGAACGCTGCCCTGCTTTCATGAGGGGTTTGTGACCACAGCCGGCAGGGGCGTGGACTATGAAGCCTGGGATACTTATAGCACGTGGACGGCAAAACGCGGTTATGCGGACGTGAATTGCAGGCTGACCGCTATGACCTTGTTTCGGGACTTTATCACCGCAGAAAAAGAGATGGAAGGAGCCGCTTTTCTGGATACAGATACCGACGCCATAGAGAATTATCCGCTCTGCAAGATCAAGGGGCTGGATCAGAGTAAGTTTTACACCATCTATAATCCAGTTTCTGTAGGGCAGACCACCGATCCGGAGGTGATTCTTGCATCTATGCAGCAGGAATGGAGAAACAGAGGGATACGTTTCCAGGAGGGTGCAGCTTCTCTGATCAGCGTCGTCTGCCATGATGAAATGGACGATGTCGCCTATGTAGGTCATGCGGGAATCATGGTACGAGATGGCGGTGACGTTTATTTTGTTGAGAAATTTGGACCGACCGCACCGTACCAGGTGGCAAAGTTCCAAAGTGAGGAGCAGGTCAGAGAATATCTGCTCAATCGTTTTTGGAAGTTCTATACGCCAGGCGTTTCATCGCCGCCAGTCATTATGGAAAATGACAGGGAGCTGGAAGTCCATGGAAGTCAGATTGGACGGTCAGATTCGGGGTATATTAAATAGAAACGGCGCACGATGTAGTTGACAATTTTTGAATTTGAAAAGTGCAGAACAAATGTTCCTGTTTTCTCTGTACTTTTTAATTTTTTTGTGCTAGAATGGAAGCCGAAAAGCATAATGGAAGATAGACGATATTGCATCACTTGAGTATCAATGGAGGTGAACATAGATGAGAGAAGAAAGAAGGTTTGAGCTGGCCTCGGATTACAATCCGATGGGCGATCAGCCGCAGGCCATAGACAAACTTGTAGAGGGCGTGCTGGCAGGTAAGAAGCATCAGACGCTGATGGGCGTTACCGGATCCGGCAAGACCTTTACCATGGCCAAGGTCATCGAGCAGGTGCAGCGGCCCACGCTGGTGCTGGCCCACAACAAGACCCTGGCCGCCCAGCTGTGCGCCGAGTTCCGGGAATTTTTCCCCAACAATGCGGTGGAGTATTTCGTCTCCTACTACGACTACTACCAGCCGGAGGCCTATATCGCCCACACGGACACCTATATCGAAAAGGACAGCTCCATAAACGACGAGATAGAGCGCCTGCGCCACTCCGCGACCTCCAGCCTGTCGGAGCGGCGGGACGTGGTGGTGGTCTCGTCCGTGTCATGCATCTACGGCCTGGGCGACCCGATCGACTACGCCAACATGGTCATATCGCTCCGCCCCGGCCAGA
>URXI01000144.1 GCA_900551775.1 uncultured Eubacterium sp.
CCGCCACATCGGCTTCACGGCAAAGGCTGACAGGCTGGCTGCCGTGCTGGAAGAGTGCTGTGAAAAGGAAAAGAAGGTCGTCGTGACAGGCTTTGCTGACGGCGCCACCTGCAAAGAGTTTGCCGATTACGTGATCGGGAAGTTATAAAACGAGATAGAATGGAATTGAAAAGCGCGCAGCAAGAAAATCGTTGTGCGCTTTTTTGCGTTTTTTTGGTGGTGTTTGCGGGCATCTGACGGCACTATGGTGTTTTTATGTTTTTGTTGCTGAATTGGTTGATTTGACATAATGGATTTCTTTCAAACACCTCCAGGACTGTTCAGAAAGGTTAAATTTAGAGGCTGTGGTAATTCTTTTGTAAGAATTACTGTTTGTAGTGTGGGCTGAGCATGCAAAAAAATAACCCACGGCTGAATATGACCTTGTTATTGTAAATTTAAGCGGTTTCATAGTCCTTAGGCAGTGCCTCTGCGCAACTAATTTTATGTCAAATAATCCAAAAGTCCTGCAAAAACATAAAAACATCGTGACGCACCGTGAAGATCGCATGTCATCTACGGTTTGACGGAGATACGATTGAAGTGTATAATATAACTACATATAAAGTTTATTGCGGTAGTAGGTTTTAAGAGGTAAATGATGAAATTATATTTTAAGCAGAGGTTTTTTTCCTGGCTGGACAGCTATGATATCTTTGATGAGAACGGCAACACGGTCTTTACAGTAGAGGGACAGCTCTCGTGGGGACACAAGCTGGCGATTTATGATGCCGGCGGCGAGGAGGTCGGGATGGTGAAGGAAATCGTTCTGACCTTTCTGCCCAAGTTCGAGATGTATGTCAAAGGACAGCTGGCCGGAACGCTGTGCAAGGAACTGAGTTTTTTTAAGCCGCGTTACGATATCGATTTTAACGGCTGGCACGTAGAGGGCGATTTCTTTGAATGGGACTACCAGATCGAGGATGTGCATGGAAATCAGGTTGCTTCTATATCAAAGGATCTGTGGCACATGACAGACCATTATCTGATCGAGGTGAACAGGGCAGAGGATGCTTTAGACGCTCTGATGGTGGTGCTTGCTATCGATGCGGAAAAGTGCTCCAGACAGTGAGGAAAAAATAATGATGAGAAGAATCTTAGCGTTGGTGAAAAAAGACTTTCGGTTTAATAAAAAGATGGCGCTGATGGTGTTGGCGTTTACGCTGGGATGGAGTGTCCTGCTTTGGGTTGACTACCAGTTCAACCACCACTGGGAAGAGGGCTTGGCCTATTTGATATACTGCGGCGTTGTTTTTATGGGCATCATGCCGATTGATATGAGCTTTGAGCGGGAGAAGTCGCCTTCAACAAAACGTTTCCTGTCGTCTTTGCCGGTGAGTACGAGTGAACTGTTTATCGCGAATATGGTTACTACGATAATCTATTTATTTGCTCTCGCCGCGACGATGACCTTTTGTGTCTGGATCTTTGCCATGCCTTATGGATTCCAGTTCGCTATCATCGGTATCCCTGCGGGGATGCTGATCAGTGCAGCCTTCACGTTGATTTACTATTTATTTACCTACATGACGGCGCTGATCTGTCTGCTGGTAAGCATGGAGCTGATCATGATTATCGGGATGAAAAGTCATATCGAAACCATGGCATTTTTTACTGATCCGGGCATTACGATTCCCGTCTGCATTGCCATGGCGGCTCTGGCGATCCTCCTCATCGTTATACTGTGCAAAATAAAAAGGAGACTTTTATAATGGATACGGTTTTATCGGTACAAAATCTGAAGGTAGAATATCCGTCCTTCACTCTGGGGGAACTGGATTTTGATCTGCACCGCGGAGAAATCGTCGGACTGATCGGAGAGAACGGCGCCGGCAAGACGACGACAATCAAAGCCATCATGGGCATGATCGTGCCCTCGGCAGGTGCTGTCGTTTACGACGGGAAGGAGATTCGGGAGAAAGAGATTCCGACATTCAGGCAGGCTGTGGGCTATGTCGGCGATGCGGAGCTGTACTATGCCAGGATCAAAGTCAGACAGATTCTGCAATTCCTCTCTGAATTATATGTGGACTGGGATCTGGAACTGATGGATCGATACATCAAAACCTTCAAGCTGGACGTGGAGAAGAAGATCATCGAGCTGTCGGCGGGGATGCGGATTAAGCTGGAGCTGGTCATGGCGCTTTCTCACCATGCGGAGATTTATCTTCTCGATGAACCGACCTCCGGCCTCGATCCCATCGCGCGGAGCGAGATTTTGAAGGTGCTGCGCAAGCTGAAAAACGAGGAGCAAAAGACGATTCTCTTTTCTTCCCATATCACCAGCGATATTGACAAAATCGGCGACCGGGTGATGTACATGGTAGAGGGGAAGCTGGTTCTCGATAAGCAGATCGAAGAAATTCGGGAGGATTTTGTCAAAATCAGACCCAATGCAGATGCCACCTTGGCCGAAGTTCACGAAAACGGCGGAGTCATGGTGGAGGACGGCATCGTATTTTACGGTCTGAACATGGAAGAGGATTTCCGCGCGCGCATCGAACGGGATATCATCGGCGTAACCGTAGAGGACGTGTTGTTCTATTACAACAGGGGAGCGGGCGCATATGAATAACTTACAGAAGGCACTGATCAAAAAGGATCTGTTGTTTAGCCGCAAGCTGGCACCGGTATCGCTGATCTGCGCGGCGGCGATATCAGTTTACGGAGGTGCCTTTGCCCGCGGCGTGTTTGCAAGTCCTCTGGTGACGCTTCCATCATCGCAGTGCTGGCTTATCTTTCCATGATCTGCTATCTTGAGGATAACCCGGAGACAGAAGGCTTTCTCGATGCTTTACCTGTAGCGAAGCAATCCAGGATCTTTGCCCGCTATGCCGTCATGCTGCTGCTGGTCATGGGAGCGACGGCAATTGCGGCTGCGGCCTTTGTCATCGCAGGAGGCGGGCTGGTATTGGGCGATGTGATGTGGGCCTTGTCCATCACTTTGGCACTTTACAGCCTGTTTCTGTTCGTGTTTTTTCAGGCGGGGCTGCAAAGCGCACAATACGTGCCTGCGACCGTTCTTCTCGCGGGAGCGGTTGCCATGAAGACAGGGGTTCTTGGCGATTTCGCACTGCCTGCCGAATACGGGTACGCCGCATTGCCTGCAGCGGTAATCGTTTTTGTCGTCTCTGCTAAATGTAGTGCGAAAGTGTAGCGCTTCAATGCGTTATCACATAGATGTGGAAAACTTGCTCTTTTTGCGCGCTCTGCAAACTTTGCAAAAATATGTGGATAACTCACCTATTGACAAATGATGGTTGCTGTGTAAGTGTTGAAATCACAGGGATACATTGATTTTAGTTATCCACAGAAAGATATGAAAAGAATTGTATACAATATCGGATAAGCTGTGAATAAACTCTGGAAGCCCCGAAAAACAGGGGAATTCTCCATGTGGAAAATTTCAACAAATTATATTTGATTCAAATATTGCATTGGGCTGTTCCGATACTGATTCGGAGTACAGCCCTTAATTTTTTTGAAAGAGGCAGTGTAGTAGCTTTGGGTGGAGAACCCGCAGCGTTGTGCTACCTCGGCGATGGAAAGTTCCGTATTCAGAAGCAGATCCACACTCTTCTTGATGCGGTATTGACCGATGAACTGAAAAAGTGATGTTCCGATGATGCGTTTGAAATACCGGCTGCATTCCTCGGGCGAGAGAAAAATCTGCTCTGAGATGGAACGAAGGGTAATTTTTTCTGCGTAATGCCCTTCGATATAGGTGACGATCTTTTTGATTCGCTCATTTCCAAGGGAATTGACAGGGGTGCCGTCCGTTCTGGATTTTTGCAGAATATGAGGCCAAAGTCTGAGAAGCTCGCTCTGTATGAGAAGCTCGCGTCCAAAGAGTTCTTCCTGGTTAAACAGGGTGAAAACGCTTTTGAGGGAACGCATCACTTCGATACCGTTTGGGCTGTCCATTGAAAAGACAAAGACGGTATCATGCTGAATTTGGACAAGGGGTTCTACCATCTGTTTGTAAACGGCGCTGTTCACATTGGGACAGATCAGATCCGGATGCAGATTGACGCAGTAATAAGCGGCGTCTCCAGACAAGGGCTCTGCAGTATGGGTCAGTTTGCAGTTAATAAAAATCCCACTGTCTTTCGGAAGCGTATAGCTCTGCTCTACGACCTGAAAGCGAACGGAACCTCTATAGACCCAACAAAATTGGAAATCCTCATGTCAATGCCAGATTACAGACTGGCAATCATTGTTTTCGTCGGCACTTTGGGCGCGTTTACCCTGTTCGTTCAGGGCGTCAGCATGGTAGGACCGGTAACGGCCGCATTGCTTGCCTGCCTGGAGCCTTTGACCGCAGCTCTGCTGTCTGCCGTCTGGCTAGGCTCCGTCTTTACCGCGGCGGAATTGATCGGTTTTGCCTGCATCTTGTCTACCGTATTTCTGCTGAGCAGGGAGGTTTGAGAATGCCCGAAAGCTCATGTAAAATAACGGGTAAAACCGTATCGGGGGGCAGTCCGTCTCAAACGATGATTATATAACAGATATGCGTAATTACATATTTTTACAGAACTCCCGCTGTTTTCATTGACATGGTGAATAAAAATGCTTATAATAAAAGAAACTAAAGAGAGAATTTTTCTTCGCAGATGAGACGAGTGACGGTTCTGACTCGTCGGTAAACTAAAAATTGACCGAGCGAAGATGATTCAGCAAGAGGACATAGATTGTCCTCTTGTTTCTTTATATAACCAATTTCTCCATAGATTTTTAAGGATTTTGTGATGGAACAGAACTTTGATCTTCAAATTTTATCCCTCAGCAGTACATTTTATAGAGCGTATCCCAATCCGCCATACATAGAGATACTAAAAAAAGAGACGAGGCCGTATAAGTGCCTATTATTAGAATCTCACTATGACTATTATATCTATATTCCCTTTCGAACAAATATCCGGCATAACTATTGTTTTTTGACTAGAAGTTCAGAAAGAACAGGGGAAGGCAACGCCGGACTTGATTATACAAAGATGGTAATTATACAGAAACCGGAATTCTTAGACAGCGAAATAGGGGCGAGATAGGCGAACATCATGTCGCTATTGAGGTTTTGATCAGGATGCTCGAACTCACCGGAATGAGGTAAATCGATTTCATGATGAGGGCTTTATAGAGACAGATAAATGGAAAATGTTTTTTTTGAAAAACTTGTCCAGTCTGGAACTGCCCATTGCTTTTTCCGAAGTATTGGTTTGGAGTATTAGAAGTGGTAGAAATTTCTGGAAAATGTGTACGGGCATCACCCAGGACGTGGAAGATCTGCTGCAATCCTGCACAGCGAGGACGATGCTGTCAAATTCGGAATTGTGATGGTTTCGACTGGGACGGTAAGGGGACAAGTGACCGTGTCAGCATTGTGAAGGACTGCAGGGATGGAATCGTATATACCATTGAAGGGAACAGCGGAGATCAGTGTAGAGAGATATGGTATACAGTCGGGAGCAGTACGATTTATGGGTATGGAGGGATATAAAGAGCACTATGGTAATAATACAAAGTTTGCTTGGTGGACAATCTCGCTATTTTCAGATAAAATCTCCCCTTAAAATATCTGTCCAGTTTATATTGTAACCTATCCAAAATCATCTTGGTTAGCAGTATGATTTCGGTTATAATAGAATTAAGAAGAGGGGAGGATGCAGTATGATTGTATATCATGGAAGCAATGTCATTGTTTCAGAGCCGAGACTGATTCAGCAAAACCGTTATTTGGATTTTGGGTTTGGATTTTACACGACAACAAACAAGATACAGGCGATCGGCTTTGCCGACAAGGTGACAAAACGTCGAAAAGAGGGTGCAAAAACGGTAAGTATTTACAAACTTGACGAGAAAAAAGCCTTTGCCGAATGTTCCGTTTTGCGTTTTGAGAGAGCGGAGGAAACATGGCTTGATTTTGTATCGGAAAACCGTTCGGGAAATTACCAAGGTGCGGCATACGACTTTATCTTTGGTCCCGTTGCCAACGATGATGTTTATACCACCTTTACACTTTATACGGCCGGACTTATTACAAAGGAGCAGACTTTGGAAGCACTTAAGGTCAAAAAACTGTATAACCAGTTGGTTCTGACCTCGACGAAAGCACTTTCCTATCTCAAATTTATCGGTACGGTAGCACAGGAGGAACTATAATGAAAGAAGAAAAATTCGGTGCTGTTATGGGTATTCTCGTACCGCAGATTATCCGCCTGATTACAGAAAACTATGTGTATGATGAAGTGACTGCTGCAAATGAGTTTTATCGTTCTAACCTCTACGCCCTGTTGGAGCAGGAGGACACAAAAATTTGGCATTTCAGCCCGCTCACGCTTTTTAATATGTTTGATGAAGAAAAAAAGACAGGCAGTATCACGTTCCCGGAGGAGGGGTGATTATGAGCAATCAAGGAAATTTTATGATATTCTGTGCTGAGCAATACAAAATGACGAAACATTTGACCGGCAGACAGCTTGCGGAGCTTTTTAGCCGCTATCAGGTATGGGAGTATATCTATTCCTGCTATGAGGCTTTGCATACAACGGGAACGAATTATATCATTGAGGACATTGATCTCTATATTGAAGCACGCCAACCTGCCATGAGTTAATAAGGCAGAGGCCTCCAATACTTTCTACAGTTTTATATCTTTATTATACACATTTTACGATCACCAGTCTATCTAAAGACAAGAATAATCTTGTCCAAAAAATAAGAGCACTCTGTCTCGAGACCATAGCCGGGAGTGCTCTTTTTGTCTGATCAGCTCCTGTTAAATCGTTTGTATCGCTCTTATTCTGTACCTCGATATAGAGAATACTTTTTATAGGAACTTCCCTGCTGCCTGTAGCGGTATGGAGAAGGATTTTTTTGCTCTGCCGATTAATCTGCAGCTGATTCGTATAAATTGAATCCAGGTAAAGGCAAAATTTTCCCTAAATATCCAGATCATCCAGAGGCAGTGAAATGTAGTTGCGAAGGCGATAAGAGGGGAAAGTAGCGAGGGGATCGTAATCGATCAAGTGACCATCGCGAGTAAGAAAAAGAATTGGGGCAGACTGATAAAAACGATTCTTGCGAATTTGCTTTTCTACCATGTAACCGCTTTGATGATTTAGCTGTACTGCGATGATAAAAATATCAAATATGATTGGAGTCCGCTGTATAAAAGATAGGGCCTCATGGCTGTCGGTTGTGGTGACGACACAAAGCGAATCTTCGATACTGCGATGAAGATTTTTGACAAGCTGCGCAAGCTCAGATGTTTCTTTAGATAAGATGAGAACATGAATCATGATAAAGCACCTCTTAGTTTTAGGATAACCCATAGATTTCTGCGTTTCAAGTGCGTTTTTTGATTTTGGCGCATATAATATTGTTTTTTTTTAGAAAACAATATTATAGTGTTAAGAAATAAAGAGGAGGTGAAAAAGGATGACTGTGATACCTTTTGTATGTTTAGGTATTGGAATTGCAGCAGGAATGAAGTGTAGAAACAAAACCTTTTTAACTGTGATTGACCGCATTTCTACAGCAGCTTTGATCTTGCTTATGTTTGTTATAGGATTTGGGATGGGCGACGACGAAAATATTCTGAAACAGTTTCCAATGATTGGACTGGATTGTATCATCATTGCTTTGACGGCTACCGGATGCAGTGTCATTTGCACCTATATCTGTGAGAGAACGTTACTTCCAATAGAAAAAATCAACGGTGAAGTAACACAAGAAACACAAGAAAAAACCGGAACAAGCTCGCTGGTTTGGATTATGCCTGGAAGCATTGTGATCGGGATTATTTTTGGATTTGTACTGAATGGAAAGATGCAGGAAAGCTGCTTAGACAAAATGCTGACCGTGTCCTTGATGGTTTTATATGTATGCGTCGGTATTTCACAGGGAGCAACAGAGGGAATTCTGCGGTATTTGAAAGCGCTTGGGCTGCGAATTCTATTTCTACCTATGGCTGTACTTGTTGGAAGATTGGTCGGCGGCATACTTGCGAGCGTGCTATTTCATATCAAACCGGAGGCATCAATTCTTGCGGCAAGTGGGATGAGTTTTTATAGTATCACGGGAGCGTATATGACCCAAAGTTACGGTATTGAAATTGGCACATATGGGTTCATCGTCAATGTGCTTCGAGAGACCTTTACTGTATTGCTTCTGCCGCTGCTGATAAAAATCAGCCCAGGCAGTGCAATTGCAGGCGGCGCAGCTGGTGATATGGACACAATGTTGGCTCCCATTACAAAATTTGTGGGTCCGAGATTAAGTCTTATCACACTGCTGACGGGGACAGTATTAACCTTAGCAAAACGTATAAGGTACTTGTCGAAAAAATGTTGATCAATACGCTGTTTGGAAGCCGGGGCATGGATGTGAAAAAACTGGCTGATGCTTGTGAAACCACGGTTAGCACGGTCAGATACCTTTTGAACAAAATGGACAAGGATTTGCTCAGAATAGAGAGAGACGGCCACAGATTGCGATACGACCTGGATCTGGATTTTCTCGAAAAACTATAATTTAATCATATTTACCCCTCTCGTTAATATATTACTTATGAATGAGAGGGGTGTTTTTGTGAGAAAGAATATAAAAAAACTGATTTGCTTAGCCTGTATTTTATCTTTATGTGGAATTATGGGAGTGAAATATTTTTCAAACCCTCAGGAACCTGTGACTTTGGAAACGGTTTCTGCCAGCCTTGAGGATCAGGGGGCGCCGTCAGAGGAACAGAAAAATGCGAATTTAAAATTGAATGTCAAGGCGGCGGTTTTGATCGATGCGGATACCGGGAAGGTTTTGTTCGAACAGGACGCACACAAAGAATTGCCGCCGGCATCGGTAACAAAGGTCATGACCATGCTGCTGGCACTGGAAGCAGTGGACGACGGCAAAGTGAAGCTGTCTGACAAAGTGACTGTTTCCGAGCGGGCTGCATCCATGGGCGGCAGCCAGATGTACATGGAGATCGGCGAGGTGCATACTTTGGAGGAAATGCTGGAGGGCATCGCCATCGTTTCGGCCAACGACGCCTGTGTCGCTGTCTCTGAATACATCGCAGGCAGTGAAGAGGTCTTTGTGGAGAAGATGAACCAGAGAGCGAAGGAACTGGGAATGAGAGACACTCATTTTGTCAATACCAACGGATTACCTGTAGCAGAACACTATACCAGCGCATATGATATAGGGTTGATGTCGCGTCTCCTTCTGAAGCACGAACATACGCAGAAGTGGTTCAACACGTGGCAGACCACCATCAAAGTGGGGCTGCCGGGCAAGGAGAAGGACTTCGGTCTCACCAATACGAATAAACTGATCAAGCAGTATCCAGGCGCAAACGGCATCAAAACCGGATTCACCCAGGATGCGGGTTTCTGCTTGTCAGCGTCGGCAACAAAGGAAGACACGACTTTGATTGCTGTCGTATTAGGTGCGCAGACATCGAAAATACGTTTTGAAGAAGTATCAAAACTTCTCAACTATGGCTTTGCAAATTATTCATCGGTAACCCTGGCCGATCAAGGACAGAAGATCAAAAAGGTCACACTGGATAAAGGTGAACCTTATACCATCAACGCAGTTGCAAAGGAGAAAGCCACTGCTTTTGTAAAGAAGGGCGAAGAAAAAAAGGCGAAGTTCAAGGTCTCTATTGATAAGAATATCAAGCTGCCCCTTAAAAAAGGCGCGAAGGTGGGAACGCTCAATGTGTACTGCGGCAAGGAGAAGGTCGGTTCCTGCGAACTGGTCTCTGACCGAAAGGTAGAAAAGGTCTCCTTTGTGACCTACTACATACGAAAGATAAAAAATCTGTTCTGACAGTTAGGGGGAAGAAGCGTGGATAAAGAGTTTATCATGTCTTTTTCATCGTTTTACAAGGCGGCGTATGCGAGAGACGTATTGGAGGAAAATGGGTATCACTCCACTTTACGCAAGCTGCCGCCGCAG
>URXI01000145.1 GCA_900551775.1 uncultured Eubacterium sp.
GGCATGAACTGTTCTCTGGGACCTGCGGAGTTCAAGCCTTTGATAGAGGAATTATCAAAGTGGACGACGCTGCCGATTGTGTCCAAAGCCAACGCAGGCCTGCCTGATCCTGCGACGGGGGACTACGATATAGAGCCTGCAGAGTTTGCAGAACTGACGGCGTCTTTGATTCCTTATGGGGTCAAATTGGTCGGCGGCTGCTGCGGTACGACACCAGCTTTCATCAGAGCGATTCGCCAGGTTTTTGAGGGCAGGCATTACTGTCAGCAGAACCCGGAGATACCAGCGGCAGTCTGTACGCCGGAAAAGACCGTGATCATCGACCAGCCCAGAGTCATTGGTGAACGGATCAATCCTACGGGCAAGAAGAAACTGAAAGAAGCCCTGAAGAATGGGGATATGGATTATGTCCTCTCTCAGGCGGCCGATCAGATCAGAGATGGGGCGGAAATTCTCGATGTCAATGCCGGTGTGCCGGGAATAGACGAGAAAAATGTTATTGTAAACATTGTCAAAGCACTGCAGGGAATCACCGATGCGCCTCTGCAGATTGATTCCAATGACCCGGAGGTTATCGAGGCGGCGCTGCGCGTTTACAGCGGCAAAGCCATCGTCAACTCTGTCAACGGCGAAGAGAAGTCTCTGGCCGCAATCCTCCCTATTGTGAAGAAATATGGAGCTGCTGTAGTGGGGCTGACCCTGGACGAAGACGGTATTCCAAAGACAAAGGAGAAGAGAATCGAGATCGCGAAGCGGATTCTGGACAGGACCCTCGCCTTGGGGATTCCACGGAAAGATGTCTATATTGATTGCCTGACGCTGACCGTTTCTGCCGAGCAGGAAAATGCTGCAGGTACTTTAGATGCGATCAGATATGTCAAGGAAGAGATGGGGCTGAAAACGGTACTCGGCGTTTCCAACATTTCTTTTGGCCTGCCAAACAGACCGATTATCAACCACAATTTTTTACAGATGGCTCTGACCTCGGGTCTGGATCTGCCGATCATGAACCCAGGCTCTCCGGAAATGATGCAGGCTGTCGCTGTCTATAAGCTGATTATGAACATCGATAAGGGTTCAATGGATTATATCAAAAATTACAGCGGGGAAGTAGTTACAAATACGACAGTAAGCAAACAGGTGCAGAAACAGGAAGCTGTGCAGGGGAGCGAGGTGGAGTACGCCATCAACAACGGCCTGGGTGCCAAGTGCAGGGGACTGATAGAAAAAGAATTGGAAAGCAGAAAGCCGCTGGATGTGATCAACGACACCTTGATTCCGATTCTGGACCGGGCAGGGAAGGATTTTGAAGCAGGTATCACCTTTATCCCACAGCTGATGCTCTGTGCGTCTACTGCCCAGCAGGCTTTTGACGTAATCAAAGAGAAGATTGAGGCTTCCGGTACGGAGCAAGTATCCAGGGGAACCATCGTCATCGCCACCGTAAAAGGAGATATTCACGATATCGGCAAGAATATCGTCAAAGTCATCTTAGAAAACTACGGTTATGATATCGTTGATTTGGGAAAAGACGTGGAACCCCAGGCCATTGTAGACGCTGTCAAGGAAAAAGATGTCAAACTGGCAGGGTTATCGGCGTTGATGACGACGACTTTGCACAGTATGGCGGAGACGATCAAGCTGCTGAAAGAACAGGCGCCATCCTGCAAAATCATGGTCGGAGGTGCGGTACTGACAAAAGATTACGCTATGGAGATCGGGGCGGATTTTCACGTAAAGGACGCCAAAGAATCTGCTGACGCAGCAAAAGCGATATATGCAGAATAACGATGGAGAAAATGAATGAGAAGCGATAAGAAAAAGGGCACTCTCTGTGCAATCTGTTCGGCCTTAGTTTTCGGGACGACGCCGGTTCTGGCCAGCATCACCTTTAGTATGGGAAGCAACGCCATGACCCTGACCTTTTACAGGAATGTCATGGCGATTCCTGTTATGCTGATTATTTTGCTGATCCGAAAAGTAGATCTGAAGGTTTCGCTGAAAGAGTTGCTCGCATTGATGGTGATCAGCGCCGCTTTAAATGCGCCGACGACGTATCTCCTATATGCGGCCTATGACTATATCGGTATTGGCCTTTCGACGACGCTGCATTTCTTATATCCTATGGTTGCTGTATTGTTAGGACGGATTTTCTTTAAAGAAAAGATGGACAAAATCAAGATTGCAGCGTTGGTTCTCGCTACCATCGGCGTTGCAATTGCTACCGGCAACAACGATTCCTTTGCCATGAAGGGCATCATTCTTTCGCTGGCTTCGGCAATCACCTATTCAAGCTATATGGTGGCCGTGGAGCAGACTGCAGTCAATAAGATGGATTCCATGAAAGCCATGTTCTACATGTGTATTTTTAATGCCATTGTAGTCGGTCTTTTTGATTTGCCGAAAGGTAATATCGTATATGCACTGGAACCCATGGTTTTGTTTTATACGTTCATTCTATCTGTTATAAACTCAGCCTTTGCCCACGTGCTTTTGATACTGGGTATCAAGCTGATCGGTGCAGGCAACGCTGCAATTTTCAGCATGCTGGAACCTGTTTCTGGTGTAATAGCGGGGTTTCTCTTTCTGGGAGAAGGGCTTCCGGCGATGAAGCTGATCAGCTGTATCATCATTCTGGTTGCAGTGATGATGCCGATCATAAAAGATAGAAATGACAGCTTACGTGGCGAAGTTTGACAGATTATGATTGATTTTGAGGGTCAATAGTGGCATAATTAAACGTAACTGCGAAATTATAATTTGGAGGATGGAAATGTTTTTTAAAAATTTATTAGCTGGCTGGAACAAGATCAGCCTGGTCAAGCAGATTATCATCGGCTTGCTTATCGGTATTATCCTGGCTCTGACGGTTCCGACGCAGGTATCCGGAATTACGATTCTCGGTGACCTATTTGTCGGCGCCCTGAAGGCCGTGGCTCCGATTTTGGTATTTTTCCTGGTCATGTCTGCAATTTCCGGACATAAGCAGGGACAGAAAACCAACATGAAGTCAATCATCATACTGTATCTTGTGGGTACCTTTGCAGCAGGCTGTGCAGCGGTTATTGCAAGCTACATCTTCAAAATTCAGCTGGTGCTTCCAGGTGCGGCCGAAGCTGAAGTGGCTCCGCCAAGCGGTATTACAGAGGTTTTGAAAACGCTGGTATTCAACATCGTAGCAAACCCCGTAGATGCACTTCTGAATGCTAACTATATCGGTATTCTTGCATGGGCGCTGCTTTTGGGACTTGCACTGCGTTTTGCCGCGGAAGGAACGAAGACTATGATCTCAAACGTAGCTGATGCGATTTCCCAAGTGGTAAGATGGGTTATCAAATTTGCCCCTCTCGGTGTAATGGGTCTGGTGTTCTCTGCTGTTTCACAGAATGGAATGAGCATCTTTAAGAATTACGGAACCCTTATCGCATTGTTGGTAGGCGTCATGTTCTTTGATGCTCTGGTCATCAATCCGATCATCGTCTACATCAAAACAAGACAGAACCCTTATTCACTGGTGTTCAAGTGTCTCAAGGACAGCGGCATCACAGCCTTCTTTACCAGAAGTTCAGCTGCCAACATCCCTGTTAATATGAGACTTTGCGAAGAACTGAAATTGGACAAGGATACGTATTCGATTTCAATTCCGCTGGGAGCTACTATCAATATGGGCGGTGCAGCCGTTACGATTGCGATTCTTTCGCTGGCAGCAACCCATACCCTGGGCGTCTCTGTAGATCTGCCGACGGCAGTTATCTTGTGTGTACTCTCTGCAGTCAGTGCCTGCGGCGCGTCTGGCGTTGCTGGCGGATCACTGCTGTTGATTCCACTGGCTTGCTCTCTGTTCGGTATTTCTAACGATATTGCCATGCAGGTTGTCGGTGTCGGCTTCATCGTCGGCGTAATTCAGGACTCTTGCGAGACAGCACTGAATTCATCTACAGACGTATTGTTTACAGCAGCGGCAGATATCGCTAACAAGAAAAAATTGGCGAAAAAATAAAGAACTATAGAAAAGAGGACGCTTCCAAAGCAGTGCAGCAAAGAATACTGCAGCCTTAGAGGCGTCTTTTTTGATTATTGGAAACCAATGCGCCATGTTAGGGGTCATATTCCAAAGTAGAATTCTAGAAATCGAAGAAACACGGCGCTTTTGTATTTGGATTTGATGATTTGCGCAAGCGACGGGCTGAATTCTGGCAGAACATGGCACGGACAGTCCACAGGATGGAGACCGTGATCCGCTGGAACCACAAACTGGCGACAGTCTCAAGCAGGGACTTTGGATTGCATTGACTGCCAGCAGCCTATTGCTCATACCCCTGCTGGTCAGCATCAGAAGAAAAAAATAAGACTTAACTGCATACAAATGGCGCGCCCTGATGGCGCGCCATTGTTGTCTTTTAATCGGTTACTTCTGTATGGGTCTGATTCATCATAAAGGTGATGATGGTACCCGTATATCTTTCCATCTTGTCTTCGCTGACAGATACGTTGATGATGTTGCTCTTTTTGTTCTTTTCGTATACATAGCTGGCGTTGGTGGCAGGGACACAGTCTTTGTATTCCATATCAGCATCAGAATACTCGTTGAAGGCGGCCGCCACTTCTTTGGCGAAGTCAGATTCCATGTCGCTGGAAAATCCAGGCTGTTCATCGAACTTCTTGTACTTGATGTCGGATAGACCGCAGATTGTCTTGTAGGTGGTGTCAATCTCTGACATGTTGGATTCTGACAAGCTGTTACCCACAGCCGAAATCGTATAAGATCCTTCTTTACTGTGAATCGCGCCGATGCTGGTGATGGAAATCAGATTATCGTCGTCATCCTTGTAGTACACGCCATCAAGGAGGGTGTACAGCATGCTGACAAATTCATTCTGATATTCTTCTGTTACGACTTTTTCTGGCAGAGGGACTTCTTCGTAGGTGTAAGTCATTTCTGGATAATCCTCCAGATAATCGTCATTAAAATTCTCCATTGCCGTCTCCATCCTCGAATCAAATTTGTCGATATCATCTTCATCAATGACGATAATCATCGACGAAGATTTTGGATAAAGATTTCCGCTGCTTCCACCTGTAATATCTGCCAGTTCATAAATCAGAGCGTTGGTCTTAAAATATGCTAACAGATCGCCCAGTTCTTTGATCGGATTCGGGTAGGATGAAATCTTAGAGTCAGGAATACCGCCAGGAAGTCCGCTGATTTTGATTTTGTATGCTTTTTCGCCCGTTGGAGCGGTATAAGCTACGCTGTTGCTGAAAGTATAGGACGATCTGGCGCCGGTATTGGCAGACCACATATTTTTCTGTCCTCCGTTGAGACAGAAAACATTGGCATTGTCTTTAAAGTATTTTTTGTCTAAAAATTTGATACCGGCGTAATCATGTCCAACTTCACTGGTGAAAATGACATCCAGTTTTCCGGTGGATTCGTTATTCTTGGCAATATATAAAGCCATGGCCATAGGTTCTATATTATTATTGAATTGTTTCGCATCGTAAGAACAGACGATGACCGTCGGGTCAGCTTCTTTGTATTCTTTACTCGCATTGACGCGCATGATCACATTATTATGACTGTCAACGGTATACTTGATCCCCTTTGATTTTGCCCAATTTGAAAGATAATCTCTAATTGCTTCTGTAGAAGTCAGGGTACTTGCTGAATCTTCAAGGTCTGTCTGATATGCGATGACTTTCTCTTCTATTTTTGATGAAAGGTCCTCTTCTTCCTCGCCGCATGCAGAGAGAAGGAACATGGAGCCTATCATAGTGAAGAGCAAAGCAATCGTTGTCAACTTCTTCATTGCCCAATCTCCTTTTATTATTTTTTTGCAAAATTTATAAATAATCATTTATTTTGTATGAAAAATCATATATAATGATAACATAATCGTGAAGAAATTAGTAGCGTTTTTATGAAACTTCACATAATCTTAAGATTTTGACGGGAGATAACGAGATGGAATCAAAAAACCTAATTGTGAGAGAAACTGTATTTGATGACTGCAGATATTTTGCGGAGTGGGAGAAACAACCTGAGGTCACAGAGTTCTTTACAATGGACGAGGAGAGAACCTACGAACAGGTCGTAACTGAATTCGTAAGGAACAACCTGGATCCAACCAAGATGCAGTTTACTATTACACTCAAACCGGAGGACAAGCCCATCGGCAAGATTTTTTTGTCAAGAATCAACAGAGCGGACGACTCCCTGGATATCACGCGAATTTACATTGCTGATGTTGACAAACGAGGGAAGGGATATGGCGAAGAAGCGCTTCGTCTGGTTTTAGAATACGCCTTTATCAATCTCCACATGGAAAGAGTCACCATAGATCACTTCGAAAAGAACAAGCCGGCAGCATCATTATATGAAAAAATCGGCTTTCAGACGGAGGGCCTGATGCGCAACGCCGGAAAGAAAAATGGAAAATATATCAATCTGCAGTTGAAGTCCATGCTGCGTGCAGAATATTATGACAAAATTCATACAAAATAAAGGGAAAAAATAATAAATTTTTTAGAATCCGCAAACCTATGCAATTACTAAAGCTGGCTGATTATTGGCCAGCTTTTCCTATGGAATTGATCAGATTCCATGTTGACCAATGTCTGCAATGATAGTATAATTTGTTTGGATTATTTGGAAAAGGTACTATATATTGTGTGTTACGAAGGAGAAGAGACTAGATGGAACGTATCATGAAAATTATTAAACGAGACGGAAGGACTGTGGACTTCGATGTAGACAAGATCGCCGGCGCCATATTTAAGGCGGCACAGGTCCTCGGGGGGAAAGACTGTGAGATGTCAGAATATCTGGCAAAACAGGTAGAACTGTATCTGTTGGAAGTCTGCCATAATTCCTATCCTACTGTAGAACAAGTTCAGGATGCCGTGGAAAAGATTTTAATTGAAAGCGGACACGCCAGAACTGCAAAAGAATATATTTTATATCGGGCTGAGCGGACCAGAGTAAGAGACATGAATACGAAACTGATGCGCATTTATGAAGATCTTACTTTCAAAGAAGCGAAGGATAACGACGTAAAGCGGGAAAACGCCAATATTGACGGCAACACTGCCATGGGAACCATGCTCAAGTATGGGTCTGAAGGTGCAAAAGAGTTTTACAAGATGTATGTCATCAATCCAAAGTATGCAAAGGCCCATGACAACGGCGATATTCACATTCACGACATGGATTTCTACACACTGACGATGACTTGCTGCCAGATTGACCTGTTAGAATTGCTGAAAAACGGCTTTTCCACCGGACACGGCCATCTGAGAGAACCTAACGACATTGAAAGCTATGCAGCCCTTGCCTGTATCGCGATTCAGTCAGACCAGAATGACCAGCATGGCGGACAATCGGTGCCGAATTTTGATTTCAGCATGGCACCAGGCGTTAAAAAGTCTTACAAAAAATTATATTGGACCAATCTTGGTAAAATGCTGGAGTGCATGTATGATGTAGAAGACGGTATCAGCAAAGCAAAACAGATTGGTCAGTACATAGAAGAAAAAGAAGGTATTTATCCCTGCATGGCATGGGATCATAACTATAAAGAACTGGAGTGTGGCTATCTGAAGGAATTTGCATCTGCAGAGGAAATAAAGAAACTGCAGGAGATGGCGACGAAATTTGCCGATAAAGAAATCAGACGGAAGACTTATCAGGCTATGGAGGCGCTGATCCACAATTTGAATACCATGCATTCCAGAGCCGGGGCACAGGTTCCATTCAGTTCCTTAAACTACGGCACAGATACTTCTGAAGAAGGCAGACTGGTTATGAAGTGCATCATGGAGGCGACTGAAGCAGGACTAGGAAATGGAGAAACACCGATTTTCCCAATTCAGATTTTCAAGGTGAAGGAAGGCGTCAGCTATAATCCAGAGGATCCCAACTATGACCTCTTCAAGCTGGCGTGCAAAGTATCTGCAAAGCGACTTTTCCCGAACTTCTCTTTCTTGGATGCGCCGTTTAACCTGCAGTATTACAGACCGGGAGAGCCGGAGACCGAATGTGCGTATATGGGATGCAGGACCAGGGTCATCGGTAACGTGCATGATCCATCCAGGGAAATCGTTTATGGAAGAGGGAATCTTTCTTTTACATCGATTAATTTACCGAGACTTGCGATTAAAGCCAAAGGGGATGTGGACATTTTCTTTGATGGGCTTGATCATGTCATCGACATCGCTATCGCACAGCTCAATGAGAGATTTCGAATCCAGTGCATGAAGAAAGTGAAAAACTTCCCATTCCTTATGGGACAGGGCATTTGGATAGACTCCGAAAAGTTGAAACCGGAGGATACCATCGAAGAGGTGCTGAAACATGGAACGCTGACCATCGGATTTATCGGACTGGCAGAATGCCTGAAAGCTTTGATCGGGCAGCATCACGGAGAATCAGAAGAAGCCGAGAGGCTGGGTCTGGAAATTGTTGCATATATGAGAAAACGCATGGATGAGGAAGCCAGGAAGACGGGACTCAACTGGTCACTGATCGGCACGCCGGCAGAAGGCCTTTCCGGCAGATTTATCAGGATCGACAAAGAAAAATATGGCGTGATTCCAGGTGTGACGGATAGAGATTACTATACCAACAGCTTTCATGTTCCAGTTTATTATCCTATCAGTGCTTTTGATAAAATCAGAAAAGAAGCGCCGTTTCATGAGCTGACCAACGGAGGACATATTTCTTACGTGGAATTGGATGGCGACCCGCTGAAGAACCTGGATGCTTTCGAAAAAGTTGTCAGATGCATGAAAGAGAGCGGCGTCGGCTACGGCTCCATCAATCATCCGGTTGACAGAGATCCGGTCTGCGGTTATACAGGAATCATCGACAACGAGTGTCCGGCCTGCGGAAGACGCGAAGGAGATGGAAACGAGGACTTTGAACGAATCAGACGAATCACCGGTTATCTGGTAGGCACCATGGACAACTGGAACGATGCCAAGACCAGTGAAGAAAAAGACAGGGTCAAGCATGGAATCGGGGAAGGATTTGAAAGGCTATGATAGATCATGAAGACAGTATCCGCATAGCTGGAATTGTGCGGGAATCCATTGTGGATGGTCCGGGAATCCGATTCGTTGTCTTCTGCCAGGGCTGTCCGCATCACTGCCAGGGCTGCCACAATAAGGTGACTCATGATTTCGATGGCGGCTATCTATGTGAGATTGATAAGATTTTAAACGCCATCGACGAGAATCCGCTGCTGGACGGCGTAACCTTCAGCGGAGGAGAACCAGCCTGTCAGCCAAAAGGGTTTTTGACCTTGGCAAAGGCGCTCAAAAAACGTAATCTGCATATCATGATGTATTCCGGGTATACTTTTGAAGAACTGCAGGCGATGTCTGGGAAAGATGATGCATTGTATGAACTTCTGGAATATGTGGATATTTTAGTTGACGGAAGATACGAGGCCATTGAAAGAGATCTGACTCTGTCCTTCCGAGGCAGCCGTAATCAACGGGTCATCGACATGAAAAAAGCCTGGGGGCGGGGAGAAGCGGCCCTCGCAGAAAATTTCTAGGCAAATTATTGAAAAAATACTTGTAAAGCGAATAGACAATATGATATAATATCGTTTGTTCGACTGAACAAATAAAAAGATGTTAAATATATTCTGAAAAAATGCTACATGCTTAATGATATTAAAGGAGGTGCGGTAGATGTCAAGAAAATGTGAGATTTGCGGAAAAGGACAGGTTTCCGGAAACAATGTATCCCACTCAAACAGACACACTAGAAGAAAGTGGAATGCAAACATCCAGACTGTAAGAATCAACGACAATGGTACAGTAAGAAGAGCTAACGTATGCACAAGATGCATCAGATCCAACAAGATTAACCGTGCCATCTAATTATTTTGGTTACAAGACCCGCTTATGGCGGGTTTTTTGTTTAATAGGAAATATCGATTTCCTATT
>URXI01000146.1 GCA_900551775.1 uncultured Eubacterium sp.
GCGGCCGCCCGCCCTGCCTGGAAAAAAATTTCAAAAAGCATATTGACAATCCTAACTGTAACATATATAATTACAGTAAAGTTAACTGTAATTTGAAAAGTAACAGATTAGGAGGGTGAGATGAAAAAATATAAAAAAATCATGGGAGTCCTGGCTGTAGTGTTGGTTTCAGTGCTGACCATGGCTGCCTGCGGGAGTGAGAAACAGGTGGTAGAGTCTGCTGATAAGAGACCTAGCGCTGGCTTCGAAGATTTTGAAGGCGAACTTTTAGGCGGTGGTGTGGCAACGGAGGACATTTTTACAAAGGCAGATCTGACCATGGTCAACGTATGGGCGACGTACTGCAGCCCGTGTATCGAAGAGATGCCGGATCTGGGTAAGATTGCCAAAGACTATGAGGGCAAAGGCTTCCAGATCGTAGGCATTGTCAGTGACACCTATGATTCAGAGGATCCGACGGCTCTGGACATTGTAGAGCAGACCGGCGCAGACTATGCCCACATCGTGCTGAACACGGATCTGGTGAATGGTCCTTTGCAAGATGTCCAAGTGGTGCCGACTACCTTCTTTGTCGACAAAAAAGGCAATAAGGTAGGGCAGACGATGACTGGAGGAAAGAGTGAAGACAACTGGAAGAAAGTCATCGACGATCTGCTGAGCCAGGTTTAGAGGAGGCCGTATGAAAAGAACTTTACTTGGAGGAGTGATAGCAATTGCAGGTATCGCATTTATCATCGCAGGGGTCATGCGGGGAGAGATGGGAACGGTGTTTATGAAAGCGACAAAAGTATGTCTGGAGTGTATCGGAATTGGATAAAAAGATAAAAAAAGCGAAAGACAACATGAGGCTGTGGGTGCAGGTCGCTTTTACCGCCGTGACCAATGGATATCTGATCGGTTTCGTGCAGGGGAAAATTTATACAGGACCGACAAAGAATCTCTGCGTGCCGGGACTCAATTGTTATTCCTGCCCGGGGGCGCTAGGGGCCTGCCCCATTGGCTCTCTGCAGGCGGTCCTCGGCAGCAGGGACTACAAGTTTTCCTTTTATGTCATCGGATTTCTGCTGCTGTTTGGCTCGCTGCTAGGACGATTCGTCTGCGGATGGCTCTGTCCTTTCGGCCTGGTTCAGGATCTGCTCTACAAGATTCCTTTTGTAAAGAAGATGAAGAATCTGCCGGGCCACGGGGTGCTCAGGTGGTTGAAATATGTGATTTTGATCGTCTTTGTGATCTTGCTTCCACTGTTCGCCGTGGATATTTTCGGACAGGGAAAACCCTGGTTTTGTGAATACATCTGCCCCAGCGGGACTTTGACGGGGGGAATTCCTCTGGTACTTGCAAGCGAACCGCTGCGGCAGACCATCGGATTCCTCTATGCCTGGAAGATGGCGATTCTCGTCCTCCTGGTGCTGCTGTCGGTGATGGTGTATCGGCCGTTCTGCAAATACCTGTGCCCACTGGGGGCGCTATACGGTCTGTTCAATCCTATCGCTTTCAAACGATTTGAGATCGACACATCAAAATGCGTAAGATGCGGCAAATGCCAGAGGGTCTGCAAAATGGACATTAAAGTGTGGGAACAGCCCAACAGCCTGGAGTGTATCCGGTGCGGCGACTGCATCAAAAGCTGCCCGACTGGGGCTTTGAGGAAAGGAAGGAAAAATGACGAGTGAATTTACCATAGCAGTGCATGCGCTGGTGTTCTTGAATCATAAGGGTGAGACTCTTGACAGTGAAACCCTTGCGGAAAATGTCTGCACCAACCCTGCGCGCGTCAGAAAAGTGATGGCAAAACTGAAAAAGGCTGGTTTTGTCGCCACAAAGGAAGGCGTAAGAGGCGGATATTCCATGGCGAAGGATGCGAAAGAAATCAACCTGTGCCAGATTGGAGATGCCTTGGACGTGGACTTTGTCAAAGCCTCCTGGAAATCCGGCAACCCGGAGATGAACTGCCTCGTCGCTTCTGGCATGGCGGGAATCATGGACGGCATTTACGAGGAACTCAACGAAGTGTGCAGAAAAAAAATAGAACGTATTACGATTGATGATATCAACAACAAAATATTTAAGGAGGCTTAGACCATGAAAAAGTATGATGCAATAATGATCGGATTCGGCAAAGGCGCAAAGACACTGGCCGGCAAACTGGCTGCAGGCGGCAGCAAGGTGGCTATGACTGAAAAGGATGCGGGAATGTATGGGGGCACCTGTATCAACGTGGGCTGTATCCCGTCCAAATCCCTGGTGAGAAGTTCCGGCCTGTCGGCGTTGGACGCTGAAGCACCTTTTGAAGAGAAGGCGGAAAAATATCGCCTTGCCATCGAAGAGAAGCGGCGCGTCACAGGTATGCTCCGCGGCAAGAATTACAGCAAGTTAGCCGATCATCCCAATATTGACGTGATTCTGGGCAAAGCTTCCTTCGTCTCCAATACGGTCGTGCAGATCGAGACGGAAAGTGAGACATTTGAAATCGAAGGAGAGAAAATCTTTATCAATACAGGCGGCACACCAGTGATTCCGGCAATCGAGGGGCTTTCCGGCAATCCTTATGTTTATACCAGTGCAGCTTTGATGGATCTTGACCAGCTTCCTCAGCACCTGGTTATCATCGGCGGCGGTTATATCGGGTTGGAGTTTGCGTCCATGTACGCTGGTTTCGGCGCAAAAGTTTCTGTCGTACAGGATGGGGACACTTTTATTCCGAGGGAAGACAGAGATATTGCAGAGGCAATCAAAGGTGCACTGGAAGAAAAGGGCGTCAGCTTTTACCTGGGCGCAAAGACGGAGAAGGTAGAGGCTGGGGAAGGACGCGCCGTAGTCAGATTGAACTGGCAGGGCAGTGACACGGCTCTCGAAGCGGAAGCCGTTTTGGTGGCCACTGGCAGAAAAGCCAACACTGCAGAACTGCAGGCCAATCAGGCAGGCGTAGAACTGGATAAGCGGGGAGCTGTTATCGTAGATGAAAATCTGAAGACCACAGCGGAGAATATCTGGGCCATGGGCGATGCCAAAGGCGGATTACAGTTTACTTATGTTTCTTTAGACGATTTCCGCATCATCTGGTCGCAAATGAACGGGGGTCAGTATTCCCAGGCGGCGAGAAAAAACGTGCCATACAGCGTATTCATCACGCCGTCATTCTCCAGAGTGGGACTCAACGAGGAAGAGGCGCGGAAGGCGGGTTACAATGTAAAGATTGCCAAGCTGCCTGCTGCTGCCATTCCAAAGGCACAGGTGCTGAAAAGTCCGGTTGGATTGCTGAAGGCAGTGATCGACGCTGACACCGACCGGATTCTCGGCGCAATGCTTTTCTGTGAAGAGTCCTACGAGATGATCAACACCGTCAAGCTGGCAATGGATCTGGGTGCAGACTATCACGTACTAAAAAATCAGATCTTTACCCACCCGACCATGAGCGAAGCGCTGAATGATTTGTTTGAAATTTAAAGTATTATGAATTAACCGAAACGGTGCAGGGCGTATAGAAAATAATGCCTCTGCGCCGTTTCTTCATCCTCTTAAAGAAATAACTGTGACGGATTGTGATTGCAAAAACTGCAAAAACATGGTAGTATATTACATGTAAAATGCAGAGGAGGACAGAGCAGTGGCAGACAAAGTTGAACGAAAATCCCTGGTGGATCAGGTGTATAATCTGATATTGAGGAAGATTCAGAGTCGGGAACTGGTCCCAGGAGACAGACTGAATATAGAGGAACTGGCAAAGACCTTTGATGTCAGCAGGACGCCAGTCAGAGAGACCATCAATCGCCTGATTCAGGAGGGTTTCGTAGAGCAAAAACACAATGTTGGACCCAGCATCGTCAAATTAGATGAAGAACAGGAGCGAGATTTGATTGAGGCAAATGCGTATCTCTTTGATATCGTGATTGATACTTACCAGCAGTTGGACACTCTCGATGCTTTAATAGCAGATTTGGAGGAAATTGTGGATGAACAGTCCAGCGCCTATGAGGCACAAGACGACAATGGCTTTCATGAGGCGTCAGTAGGATTTCATAAGGTGATGATTGATTACTGTACGAACCAGACTATTAGAGAGTGCACCAAGAAAACACAGAATCAGATTAATATGTGTACGTTCGCATATTTGGCGATTATAGAAAATCGCAAATTGAGTATTCAGGCGCATACTGTCATCAAGGATGCATTGAAAACAGGGGATATCGACAAGGCAAAGGCGTTGATGAAGGAACACAATCAGTTTTCAGAAATCGAGTATATGACAGAGAAACAATAATTCATTGAAAAATTCCGGTCAAATAAGAAGGCTGGAATTTTTTTGTGAAAAAACATATTGCATATTACATGTAATATGTTATAATTAAGAAAAGTCAGAAACTTGTGAAAAGAAGACAGGAGGTTCATTATGGAGAAAAGTTTATATTACCCATTGAAAGAAGAAGGACTCACGACGTTAAAAATTCGCTACGACTATCGCACGGACAAAGAGTATATCATTGCTGCCAAAGAATGGGACAGCGACATGAAGTGGAGCGATTTCAACAAGACATTCTATGCAGAAAGTCTTTTGACTGAAAACGACATCAGACTGAATAACAGAGAGACAAGAGACTTGTACGAGAAATATGGTCTGACGGCCTATCTGAAGGAAATTTTCGATCTGTTACGCAAGGGAAAGTTTTTTGGGTTGGACTGCTATTATTACGACAAAAAGGACATGCGCTTTACAGCAAACTTACATAGTGTCGTCCTGGGCGTCAATAACAAAGATCATGCCCTCTATACTGGAGGAATCAGGCGTCATGACCGCGATGAAGAGGAGATAGAAGTTATCATCGACGGTCTGAACTTGGGCCGTGCCCAGAGCCACAAGAACGTGGCATCCCAGATTCCTTACGGCGGCGGCAAAATTACGGTCGTGGCTGATGAGGCCGATTTAAACGATCCGGAAGAATTAGGCTTCCTTGCATTTGCTCTGGACCGGGTGCAATTCTTTACTGGCCCGGATATGCGTTATCCGATAGAGCTGGCAGACGCTATGGCACCTTATTCGGCATATATTACAGCTGGCCCTTCCAATCCAATCGGTTCATCGGGTACGCCGACAGCCTGGGGTGTAGAGTGCGCTTTAAGGGAGGCGGTAAAATACCAGTTTGGCAGAGATTCCTTAAAGGGTCTGACCGTAGCCGTTATGGGTCTTGGTTCTGTAGGATATGCACAGGCGGAATATCTAATCGCTGATGGAGCAAAGCTGATTGTCAGTGATATCAATGCAGAGACGCCAAAAAAACTGAAGGTAGAATATCCGGAGGCAGATATCACCATTGTGGATAACGACGAAATTCTGCATGTGGAGGCTGACATCCTCTGTCCGTGTGCTGTAGGCGGGTTCCTTACCGAAGAGGTGATTCGTGAGCTGAATTTTAAGATGGTCTTTGGCGCGGCTAACAACCAGCTCCATGCCAGCAACAAAGAAGAAGAACTGCGCCTGGCGAAGATTTTGATGGACCGGGGCATTTTGTATCAGGAGTGCTGGGTTCAAAACATCGGCGGTGTGATGAGCGGAGCGGAGATGTATACCAAAGGAGACAAGGCCGACAAAAAGCAGCTGATGGACAGAATCGAAATGGTCTGCGCAGAGATAACAAGGAAAAATTTGACGGAAGCAGCAGAGAAAGGGATTACGCCAACTGAGAACGCTTACAACTCTGTGGAGGACCGGATCTACCTATAGGAGGTGATATCGTGGATAAGAAGAGGGATACGTTCAGTTCCCGTCTGGGGTTCATCCTGGCGACAATAGGTTTTTCTGTGGGCGTGGGCACCCTTTGGAGATTTCCTTATATTTGCGGAGAATACGGCGGCGGTCTGTTTCTTCTGACCTACGCGGTGCTGATGTTTGTCATCGGAATTCCTCTGTTTTCGGCGGAGGTTTCGTTGGGGCTGGCATCTCGCAAAAGTCCGGTGGGGGCTTACAAAGCTTTGGAGAAACCAGGAACAAAATGGCATATTGCGGGTTATTTCCATATGATCTGCATCGTGCTGGTCATCGGATATACGATTCCGGTATATGGATGGATTCTACATTATATTTACGCCACTGCACAAGGTACCTTTACGGGCATGGATAGTGGACAAGTGGCGCAATACTTTGCTGATTTTTCGGCAAATCACGGATTGGTGTTCGGGTTTATCATGGTCAATGTAGCGTTGACTGCATTGGTAGTAAAAAATAACTTGCAGCAGGGTATTGAAAAAATTGCAAAGATTCTGCTGCCGTCCCTGGCAATCATCATGGGGGTTCTGGTTATAGCAGGGCTGCGTCTTCCGGGTGCAGCAGAGGGAGTGAAGTTCATCTTCACCTTGGATTTTGATGCCTTTTCCCTTGAAGGAGTGCTGACGGCTTTGGGTCAGACTTTCTTCTCCCTGGGTATCGCCATGGCTGTAGCGATGATTTTTGGCAGCTATCAGAAAGAAGGGGAAATCAACGTGGTAAAGAACTCGGCCATCATCACTGTTTCGGTCATCTTTGTGGCGATTATGGCTAGTCTGATGATCTTTCCCATGGCATCGGCATTTGACTTGGAGATGGCTTCCGGTCCGGGCCTGACCTTTATTACCATGCCCAACGTCTTTAATGACATGACTGGCGGCAGAATCTGGGGAACGGTTTTCTACATCGGCTTTTTTATCGCTGCCTTTTCTTCTGGCATCGCAGGATGGGAAGCGGTCATGGCATTCATCATGGATCAGTTCCACGTGAGCAGAATCAAGGCACTGGGAGGTACTTTTATTCTAGTCATGGTCATTGGCGTCCCAGCATTGCTGTCAGATTATGTGTTCAACTTGTTCGATATGCTGACTAACAATGTCTTTTTGATATTGGGTTCCTTGGCTATTTCCATCTTCACGGGGTGGATTTGGGGAATGGATAATATGGCCAGGACTTGTGGTATTGAAAAAGGCACGTGGATTTATCATTTTCTGTCAGTCATGATTAAATATGTATCGCCGATTATCATCATTATTTTATGTCTGACCTTGTTTGGTGTCATAAAATAAGCTCCAGGCGCATATAGTGAAGTGTATGCTAAAATAAATTAGGCGACGTGCTGCTTGTTTCGAGAAACATCGGGCCGGCTGGCTTAAGGCAGCGCGTCTTTTTGTGCAAGTAAGAGAAGGGGGCTATCATTTGTTTGAAACTGGTGATTTGATCATGTATGGAAGTGAAGGCGTTTGTGAAGTGGAAGCGGTGGGGGTGCCGGACATTCCGATTATGGGGAAAAAGAGGCTGTATTACACCCTTCTGCCACAGTATCAGGACGGCAGAATCTTTGCGCCTGTTGACACGAAGACCTTTATGCGTCATGTGATTACAAAGGAAAAGGCGCAGGAACTGATTGCGAAGATACCGACCGTCAAGGCTGAAATCTATGAGAATAACAATATGCGGTTTCTCAGCGAACATTATCAGTCTTTCTTTGAATCTCATAAGTGCAGTGATCTTTTGAAGCTGGTGCGTGATGTCCGGTTGAAACAGAGCGATGCCAGGGCCAATGGAAAAAAGCTGAACCAAGTAGACGAAAAATATATGAGGAGGGCAGAAGAACTGCTTCACGGGGAACTGGCTGTGGCTCTTGGGATTCCCAAAGAGGAGGTCAGAGACTATATATCCAAATCAGTAGAGGGCGTCTGCATCTAATCAGAAATACGGCATAGTCGGGATGATTCCTGCTATGGCGTATTTTTTTGTCTTGCCAGAATTTTGACAAGAAATATTTCAAATGATAGAATGTTTAAGAAATATCGACATCAAAAAGTTGTGTATATGAGTAAGGGACTTGCTCTTTGGGAAAGGAGAGGAACTATGGAGGACAGCAAGATCGTAGAGCTATACTGGCAGCGATCAGAAGCGGCTATCTCAGAAACAGCAAAGAAATACGACAAATACTGTAACCACATAGCCTATAACATTCTTTATAATGCAGAGGATGCCGAAGAATGTGTGAACGATACTTACATG
Source organism: uncultured Eubacterium sp. (assembly GCA_900551775.1). GTDB lineage: Bacteria > Bacillota > Clostridia > Peptostreptococcales > Anaerovoracaceae > Senimuribacter. The sequence goes on from URXI01000146.1 coordinate 8,009, forward strand.
AGAGCCTGGAATGCCATTCCGCCTCATAAGCCAAACAGATTGTCCACTTTTTTGGGGAAAATTACGAGGAACCTGGCTTTGAACAAATACAAAGGATACAATACGCAGAAACGCGGGGCGGGACAGACGGAGCTGGTCTTATCCGAGCTGGAAGAGTGTTTATCTACAAATGGGAAAGTCGAGGATCTGGTGGACGAGATGGTTCTGGTAGATGCGATTAACGGATTTTTGGCAGGCCTGCCCAAAGAGAGCCGGATGGTGTTTGTCAGGCGGTACTGGTACATGAATTCCATCAAAGAAATATCAGTTCAGTTTGGTATGAAACCGAATAAAGTCACTACCATGTTGTTTAGAATGAGAAACGACTTGAGACTTCATCTTGAAAGTGAGGAAATACGCTTATGAAAAGTGATAAATTTTTATCGGCGATAGGCAATATAGACGACGATTTTATTGAGGAAGCGGCAGAATTCAATGTTCCGCAGGCAAAAAAAGCGCCGAGAAAGCTTTGGCTCAGATATGGCAGTCTGGCAGCCTGCCTGCTGATCGTCCTATTTGGCTGCATGCATTTTTGGCCAGCGTCAGAACCAGCACCCGGCACAGGCAGCGATGCACCGAAGACGGCTTTGAACCTGCCCAAATTGACAATAGACACGAATCACTCTTCGAAAGAGGTCAGACCTAAGAAAGCGGCTGACAAATCGCTGCTGAACGATGGAAGCCCTTGGAGTGAGGATTTGGACGTAAAAGAGATGCCTGTATATAAGAATACCATGTACGCCGCAGCTGATGGCGAGTCTGCCCCTGTTGACGAAAAGGAACTTAAGGATCAGGCACAGGTTGTTGCCGCCAGCCTCAATACAGAGGTACAGGATATCAATTATGACAAAGGAAAGACGACGGAAGACAATACGTACGGAACAACTGCCGCAACAGCTTACAAAGCCACTGCACTGACAGATATAGGGGAAATCTCTGTAAGCAGTGACCACAACACGGTCATCACCTTTTCTCAAAGTGTAGAACTGCCGGAAGAATACCGTTTTCCTCCTGCAGATATGAACAGAGAAGAAGCGGAGATTGTGACAGAATACCTGCTGCAGCAATATGGCGATCTGCTGGCCTTTGAAAATCCGCAGCAGAGTGCATCAGCTGTATATGATGAGACTGGAAGTCTCAAATGGATCATCAAAGGTTATGACGACTCAGGGGACAGTAAAGACGAGATCGTCAATTACAGCATGAAAAAAATGATTTTCGAAACAGATGAAATGGGAAACCTGAAGTCGATTACCTTAAAGGACAATTTATCCAGCAGTGAAAAGATAGACAGCTATCCCATCATCACTTCAGCGGAAGCAAGGAAACTGCTGAAAAAGGGCAACTATATCACCTTTGGAGATAATCCGCTGCCGGAAATAAAACAGATTGAAAATGTCAACCTGGTCTATTTGACAGGGAATACTTATGAGACATTCCTGCCTTACTATTCATTCGATATCAGAAGCCAGGATACAGAAAGTGAGACGAGCGGTTTGGCGCAATACGCAACTTACTATGTTCCTGCTGTAAAGGGAGAATATATCTCCAATATGCCTAATGCAGCTGAATAAGATGCATGCTGAAAAGACCCGCAGTCATTTGGCGGGCCTTTTTCTATGGAATGAGACGACTGGACGACAGGAAATCTGCTGTGCCCCTTTTGGTGCCGCCTGCATACTATAAAGCTGGGGTGTAATTATGGTAAGAAAGAAAGGTATCGATGTGAGTTTCTGGAATGGAAGGCTCACTGAAAAACAATATAGAAGAATAAAACGAGACGACATCGAGTTCGTCATCGCCAGAGCCGGCGGCTATCGGGGAACGGTGACGGACGGAATGTTTGAAAATAACTACAGGCAGGCGAGAGCCGCAGGCTTGGATTTTGGCGCATATTATTATTCGACTT
>URXI01000147.1 GCA_900551775.1 uncultured Eubacterium sp.
TAACGGAAGGCATCCAGGACCATGAGGTCTGTAGCCTTTGTCCGCTGGCTGTACCTGCCGACAAAGGGATACTCTTCATTGCAGGTGTATGCACAGGCAGGGCTGCTGCATTGGAACCTCCTCTGCCTGAGGTGCAGGACCAGCTGCCGGCCGTCCTGGAGCACGGGGTGCCTGACCTTCCTTTGATAAATCCCCCTGGAATACATGCGGGACTGGCAGATCGGACAGAATTGCGGCCGCAGGGTCCTGGCCATGGTGATCTCCTTGGTGCGTCCATGGACGGAAACATCCAGGATTTCCAGATCAGGGTCTTCCAGACAGAGCAGTTTTATGATATTATCCATGTATATCATTCCTTTCTAAATGTAGTGTCAGAGATATTTTAAAAGGAATGGGAAAAGGAGACAACCCCGGCTGACGGTATGTCTCCTTTTTGTATACGATTTATGGTTTCGGCCCCATTTTCAGAGCATTTCTTTCAGACCCCAAAAGTTGACCCCAAAACTTTCTGACCCCAAAAGAATTTGGATACCCTTTTTGTATTAGACGAATTGTATTTTTTTGATTACAGTGCTATAATTATCTTATAACCATCGTAAAAGGAGGTTCGCCATGAAAATCACCGGTATCACAAATCAAGACAGATTGGAAGCCACCGAGGGAAGACGCTCAAAGCCTAGTTTTCTGCAGATGGCTTCGGCTCTCGCAGGGTTTGGTTATTTCTTATTTTGCAAATACGCAGATAGAATTCTCGCAGAGGTGCACACAAGGAACATCGTCTTTGGTGTTTATACCGCCATCATGGTGATCCTGGTGATTGCGCTGGGTCTCTATACGCGAAAAAGAAAGGATGCAGAGTATTCATGGGACGCATGGGTGCTGGTGATCATATTCTGCTGTGTAGGCTGCATAAGCTATTTTCCAGTCTATTTAGACTGAGATGAAATGAGGTGTAAGTATGAAAAAGATTTCCAAAGCTGCAGTGCTGAAATACATTCTGACGTATGTTGCGTTTATCATATGCATATGTGCATATTCGTATTATAAATATGGCAGTTTTACGGCTGTAAATTATGATTCATGGCTCATCGCAAGCGCCGTTTTTGTTGTGGCAATTATTGCCAATGAATACAGAAAAAAAGGGAATGATGCTCATGAAAACTAAACCGATCCTTTGGAGTGCCGCAGTGGCAATTTTGGTTTCATTTGGCTGCAATTTGAATCTGATGATCGCACCAAACCCAATCAGGACGTGGAATATCATCGTCTCAGCGGCAGCATTCCTTCTGTGCTGCATCAGTTTAGCAATGCTGCAGAAGGGTTCATCCAAACCAAAGAAAACCTTTATTCTTTTGCTGACAGTTTTGATGCTTCTCATGATATCAGCATTTTTCGTATATTCCATTAGAGAAAACCGTCCTGACCTTGCCTATGGGCTGATTCCAGTCGCTTTTTTGGCAGTGGGTCCGTTTGTAGGGATTGGCGGAATCGTATCCCTTACAGGTATTCCTGAAGTAATCCTGCCGATATCGCCATATGTCATTTTCCTGCCGATTACCTTTGTTTCGTATTGCCGATTGAAAAGCCGAGAAAAGAGCGAAAGGAATCTTACAAAACTGTAAGCACCCTGTAAGTCAAAGCTATGGCAGCACCCCGTTCCTGGAGATACAATTGTAGTATCAAAAGGAAAGGGGTGTTTTTGATGAGACGGTTATTGAAAGGTGTGGCCATGACGGTTTTGATCACCATGTTGATCGGGGCCGTAATCAGTGCGCCGACGGTGTATAAAGGATATCAGCTGTATAAGTCAGCGGTCAAAGAAACGGCCATCGCAGAAAAAGTGGCAGAGATTAAACGCAGTGTCAATTATGTAGACCTGGACGATATTTCGGATTACTTCAAAGAGGAAATCATCAAATCCGAAGACAAGCGTTTCCGCTTTCATTTCGGCATCGATCCCCTTGCCATCATACGGGCGATCAAAAATGACATATTGGCGGGCAGCTTTGTTGAGGGCGGCAGTACCATCACACAGCAGCTGGCGAAAAACATGTACTTTGACTTCGACAAGAACTTTGAGAGAAAAGTGGCCGAAGTCTTTGTCGCTTTCCACCTGGAGAAAGACTACACCAAAGACGAAATTCTGGAGATGTACCTGAACTGCATCTACTTTGGTGAAAACTGTTACGGCATCAAAGAGGCTGCAAACCACTATTACGGAGCGGTGCCGGAAACGATATCAAAATCACAAGCCGATAGCCTGGTCATCACGATTAAGTGCCCGAACCTGTATAATCCGAACGAACTGAATGCCGCTTAATGAATGTCGGCAGAATGTCATACGACGCATTCCAAGCCAGCCATAGGCTGGGGAATGCCAGCATAAATTCTGCCTGGCAAATCACTTCGTTCTTTGGGCAGAATGTCATACTTTCCTCATCTCAGAATAGAATGTAGTAATGCGAGTTTCTGGGAGGGAAATTATGATAAATATAGAAGACAGCAATACCAGTACCAATGTAGCCCATGTTTGCGGGGAAATCATAGATGGCCTGAAATTCAGCCACAGGACATATGGAGAGGTTTTTTACACATTTGAGATAGGTGTTTTGCGCAACAGCGGCTATGAGGATCAGATCATCGTCATGGCTTCGGAGCGGATTTTGAGCACCATGAATATAGAGCCGGGGCAGTTTGTAACGATCGACGGACAGATCAGGACCTACAACGAGGATGTGGAGGGACATAACAAGCTCAATATCGTCATCTTTGCCAGGGATATCACGGAGGCGGATGCTGAAGATGAAGCGGTCAACGAAATCTACCTGGAAGGTTTTTTATGCAAAAAACCGCTGCAGAGAACTTCGCCGCTGGGCAGAAAAATCTGTGACTTGATGCTGGCTGTGAACCGCATGTACAACAAATCGGACTACATACCTTGTATCGCCTGGGGACGGAACGCGATCTATTCCAGCACCCTGGACGTGGGCGACAAGATTGCCATTCACGGCAGGCTGCAGAGCAGGCAGTACAAGAAAAAGTGCGAAGATGGAGACGTTTTGATCAAAACGGCATACGAAGTTTCTATATTAGCGCTTGAAACCTTTACAGCGGATATGGTATAATGACTCTTATTACTGAACTGTAAAGGAAGTGGATAAATGTTTAACAAAGATGCTACAGATAACAGCACATACAATGTGGAAAATTACGAGTTTATCAAAAAAGCTTCTCCAATCGTGGGAGAACTGATCGAGAAAGAATATAACAGACAGAAGGACAATATCGAACTGATCGCTTCAGAGAACTACTGCTCAGAGGCGGTGCTTGCAGCTTGCGGAAGCTGCCTGTCATGGAAATATGCCGAAGGATATCCTTACGTGAGAACTTCGGGCAATACCAGCAGATATTACGGCGGAACCAAGTATGTCGATGAATTAGAAGAATACTGCTGCACCAAGTGGAGGGAAGTATTTGACACGGACTATCATGTCAACGTGCAGCCTCACAGCGGTTCTCAGGCAAATTTTGCCGCATACAAAGCCATTTTGGAACCGGGAGATAAGATCATGGGGATGAATCTGGATCACGGCGGACATCTGACCCACGGATCAGCCGTAAACTTCAGTGGCAAGCTCTATGACATGGTCTTCTACGATGTAGATGAGAGAGGCTTCATCGACATGGAGGACGTCAGAAAGAAGGCTCACGAATGTAAGCCGCAGCTGATTCTGACAGGGGCATCCGCTTACTCCAGAATCATTGATTTCAAGGCATTCGCTGAGATTGCAAAAGAAGTCGACGCTTATTTCATGGTAGACATGGCGCATATTGCCGGGCTGGTTGCTGGCGGAGAGCATCCATCGCCATTCGGATATGCAGATATCGTGACTACGACGACCCACAAGACCCTGAGAGGCCCGAGAGGCGGACTCATCTTCGGAAGACCGGAACTGGCAAAGAAGATCGACAGCGCGGTATTCCCTTATGCCCAGGGCGGCCCTTTGGAACACATCATCGCCGGGAAGGCGATCTGTGCCGAAGAAGCGCTGAGACCGGAGTACAAGGAATATGCACATCAGGTCGTCGTCAACTGCAAGGCATTCTGTGACGAGTTTATCAAATTAGGATATAAGGTTGTAACGGGAGGAACAGATAATCACGTGTTCCTTCTCGACCTGTCTGAATTCCCATTCAGCGGCAAAGATTTGCAGGACAAGCTGGACGATGCGGGAATCACATTGAACAAGAACTGTGTCCCTAACGAAACCCGCTCGCCAAAAGAGACCAGCGGCGTCAGAATCGGAACTGCTCCGATGACCACAAGAGGTTACAAAGAAGACGACTTTAGAGAAGTGGCTCACAAAGTCGATGCAGTCATAAAGGAAATGCTGAAATAAAAATCATAGAAATCTGGCTCAAATGCGTTTAAAATTAAGGCGTTTGAGCCTTTTTTTCTGAGATAAAGTATTTTCAGCGGTATAATTGTGATATAATAAACGCACGATCCTACAGCGTTGCTGCAAGGAAGCGTTCATTGAATCATGACGTTCGATTGTATTTCCAAAGGAAGCGTCATGGTATAATAGTTTCACAATCTTACGACGTTGTCGCAGGGGAGAAACTATTGAATCATGTGCTGCGATTCTGGCTGTCTGTGCAGATAAATGCGCCTGAACCAAGTAATCCGCCATAAATGCTTGTTTTTTGATCAGTTTAGGCACTTTTGCCGTATTTAAAGCGACGGAGCATCTTTCAGGGTTTCATGCGTTTGCCGTGGAAACTATCTCAGGATAATTGCATATACTGGAGATTTATGCTAAAATAAATTATGTATGCGATTAGCGCCCATCCACTCGCTGTCGCTTGTGGGACGCTAAAGCATAAGGTCTGCCAAGCCAAAACAAGTTATGGGGCAGAACCATTATGACTAAATCCATTGGAGGATACGACATGAAAATTTTAATAGATGGTATGGGCGGGGACAACGCGCCTGACGAAATCGTCGCGGGGGCTGTTGCAGCAGCAAAAGAAATCAAAGAAGATATCATGATAATCGGAAAAGAGGATATCATAACAAAGAGTCTCGAAAAACACGGTTATCGAGGCAATCAGATTACTGTCATAGGGGCAGAAGAAGTCATCACCAACGACGAAGCGCCCGTAAAGGCTGTTCGGACCAAAAAGGACTCGTCCATCGTCAAAGGCCTTAACATGGTCAAAAAAGGCGAAGCAGACGTATTTTTATCGGCAGGCAGCACAGGCGCTCTGCTGGCAGGCGGACTCTTCATCCTGGGAAGAATCCAGGGCATCGACAGGCCGACCCTGGCTACGGTCTATCCGGTCATCGGAAAGGAGCCATCCTTTCTCGTGGATACAGGTGCCAATGCGGAATGCAAACCAAATAATTTATTTGAATTTGCGACCATGGGCAGCATCTATATGGAGAAGGTCATCGGCAGGAAAAATCCGACGGTAGGACTTGTCAATAACGGCACCGAAGAAGGCAAAGGCACGACCCTTACCAAAGCCGCCTACGAACTGATCGAAAAGAGCGATCTGAATTTCATCGGCAGCGTTGAGGCGCGGGAACTTCCTCACGGAGCCTGTGATGTTATTGTAACGGACGGGTTCACAGGGAATGCCATCATCAAACTGACAGAAGGCATGGGACTGATGGTCTTAAGAGAGATGAAGAGAAGATTTCTCTCCAATACCAAGTCAAAACTTGGAGCCATGCTTCTGAAAGACCAACTGGCAGGAATTAAAAAAGAATTTAACTATGCAGAGTACGGCGGTGCACCGCTCTTAGGAGTCAAAGGCGCCATGCTCAAAATGCACGGATCTTCCGATGCATTGGCGGTAAAACAGACGATTATCAAAGCGATTCCATATGTTGAAGGAAACGTCGTTGATACCATACAAAATTCAGTTTTAGAAATTGAGGAGATTTTGATTAGTGAATAACGGTGAATTTGAAAAAGTAATAGACTACACTTTCAAAAATAAAGCTTTGTTGGACAAGGCTCTTACCCACAGTTCATTTTGCAGAGAACATGCAGTGGAAACGAGAGATAATAATGAAAGGCTGGAATTCTTAGGCGATGCTTTTTTTGATGCGATCATCAGCGTTGAGCTATACAAGCGTTTAGAAAAGGTGGATGAGGGCAAATTGACAAAGACGAGAGCACTCATCGTATGCGAAAAATCATTGGCAACAGTCGCCCAGAAACTCAGAATCGGAGAATATCTGAACATGGGAAAGGGTGAAGAGCATTCTGGCGGAAGACACAGGGAATCCATCATGGCAGATGCAGTAGAAGCTGTCATTGGTGCTATTTACCTCGATGGCGGGTACGACGAAGCAGCCCGCTTTGTTTCAAGAGAATTTGAGTCCACAGTGGTTGACGCGCTGGCCGGCAAATTGTTTACCGATTACAAGACCCAGGTGCAGGAAGCCCTGCAGAAAAGAGGGCAGAAGACTTCTATTTCCTATCATCTGGATAGGGAAGAAGGTCCGGATCACGACAAGACTTTCTATGTACATCTGGTGTGCAATGGCAAGACTTTGGGAAATGGCAGCGGAAAAAGCAAAAAAGAGGCCGAGCAAAATGCTGCAAGAGCAACCCTGGAGGGAGGAATCAAATAGAATGTATTTTAAGAGACTGGAGATGCACGGATTCAAATCCTTTGCAGAGCCTGTAGTCATAGAGTTCCACGAAGGTGTCACCTGCATTGTCGGTCCCAACGGCAGCGGAAAGAGCAACATCAGTGATGCAATCCGCTGGGTACTGGGAGAACAGAGCCCGAAGGCGCTGCGCGGCGGCAAGATGGAAGAGGTCATCTTTGCAGGCACTGCTAACAGGAAATCCAGAGGGATGGCGGAAGTGACGCTGGTCATCGATAATTCGACAGGGATTCTGGACATCGACTATAATGAGGTAGCCATCACGAGGAGAATGTATCGGTCGGGAGAAAGTGAATACCTCATCAACAACAACCAGTGCAGGCTCCGGGACATCAGAGAACTGATTATGGATACCGGTATTGGAGTAGACGGCTACTCCCTAATCGGACAGGGTAAAATTTCAGATATCGTAAGTAACAAGCCGGAGAGCAGGAGAGAAATCTTTGAAGAAGCTGCCGGCGTTGTCATGTATAAAAGTAAAAAGGCAGAAGCAGAGAGAAAGCTGGATTCCACAAACAATAATCTGGAGCGGGTCAGCGATATTATCGCCGAAATCGAAGGGCGAATCGACGGTCTGCGGGAGGACAGCACAAAGGCACAAGAATACTTAGAACTAAAAGAACGTTACAGAGATTTAGAAATCAATATTACACTGAAAAATATAGAGAACATCAACCAGAGAAACGAAGCGTTTCGAAATGATATTTCCCAGCTGGAGAAGGAAATCGCTGCGATTACGGCCTCCAAGAGAACTGTCGACGAGGAAGTCAGTTCTGCCAGAGAAAAAAATGAAACTTTGGAGCGCCTGGGAAACGAGGCCAGAGACAAGCTTCTGGAAATCGTAGAGAAGATCAATACTTTGACCAGCCAGAATCAGCTCAACGAAGAACGGCTTTCCAGCATAGAGAAAGACAGCGGCAGACTGACGTCTGAGGTTCGCACGCTGACAGATAAGTTGGAAAAGGAAACGGCAAACAGGGACGAACTGAAGAAGACGAAGAGTGAAATTCTTGCAAAACATGGGGCGGCATCTGCAGAACTGCAGGAAAAAATCCATCGCCACAGCGAAATTACAAAAGAGGCTTCCGAGACTGCAGAAACCATAGACAGCGGAAGAGAAAAGCTCTTTGAACTACATAACAGAATATCCGCAAAGAACAGCGAAGTGAAAAGTTATGAGAGCATCAAAGAGACTCTGACAAAAAGGAAGGCACAGCTTTTCGAAGAATCCTCTGATGCAGAAAAGAACAGCGCCGACAATGAAAAGCTGCTGCAGAGCAACGAAGAGGAGCAGAAAGAATTGCAGCTTGCTCTGCAGGATTTAATGAAGAAGCTGTCAGCTCTGGATCAGGAGCAGAGAACGTTAACGGAGCAGCAGCGGAATCTGCGCCTTACTTTAGAGGATCTAAAACTACAGGGAGGACAGAAAACCTCCAGAAAAAAGACCATCGAAGAGATGGAGAACAACTACGAAGGATATAATTATGCCGTAAAATACATCATGAAATCCGGCATTTCGGGCATTGAAGGCGTAGTGGCTGAACTGATGGAGGTTCCAAGCGGCTTCGAAATTGCCATTGAGACCGCATTGGGCGGACAAATGCAGAACATCATCTGTGATACCGATCAAAACGCCAAACGTGCCGTCAATGCGTTAAAAGAGAATCGGGCAGGTCGATTGACGTTTTTACCGGTATCCTCTATAAAAGGCACTCCGGCAAAGGTCGGCAGCCGAATTTCCGGGGATAGAGGCTATAGAGGGCTGGCGGTAGACTGTGTCAGTTTCGATCATCGTTATCAAAGCGTCTTCACCTATTTGTTAGGCAGAGTTGCTGTGGTAGATAATATGGATACGGCCATCAAGCTGTCCAAAATAGCGGGAGCCGGTATTCGTTTTGTGACATTGGATGGAGAAATCATCAATGCCAGCGGTGCCATTACGGGTGGCAAATTCAAGAATAAGACAGCAAATCTCCTGGAGAGAAAGAGTGAAATCGCCAAGCTGGAGGAAGAAATTGAGAACTTGCGCAAGGAGGTGACCGCTGTTTCCAGCCAGTCAAAGGAAGCGACAGCCAGATTAGAGGAAATCAGAGCAGTTAAGCTTGATTTGGAGTCAGAAAAACGCGAGAAGGAAATTGCGCTTGCGGCGCTGGACAGTACGATTTCTGCTCTAAGGGATACCTTGCATGATATTCAGTTCAGCAGCAAAAAATATGATCGTGAGCTTGCTTCTATCGACAAGGAGCTGGCCGATGCAGATAACATGATTGCATCCTTTAAGGCAGAAATCGCCGATGCAGAAAAAGCAATCGAAGCGACCAATGCTGCTATGGATTCTGCCATGAACAGCTACGAAACCATAAAGGACAGCGTCGATAGCGCCAGCGAAGAAATTACCAAAACGAGAATCGCTGTCAACGACTGGGAGAGCAAAAAGGCCAATGTGGAAAACCTTCTCTCCAGGATCGAAGAAACAGCAGAAGATTACCAGTTCCAGATTGAAGAGAAAAAGAGACAGCTGCGCAGATTGGATGAAGAAAGAAATCAGATTCTCTTTGGCAGTGATGACAGCGAAAAAGATGTGCAGCGACTGTTGGTAGAAAAGAAATCCACAGAAAGCTATATCGAGGAAGTTGCCGGCGAAAGGGGAAAGCTCAACGAACGCATCAACGTCATAACAAAGGAACAGGAGGCGGCAGGTGCAAACCTGAACTCCTACCAGGATCAGAAATATCAGTTAGAAATCAAACTTGCAAAGAATGAGACGCAGCTGGATACTCACAAGGAACGGCTGTGGGAGGACTTCGAGATTTCCTATGCTCAGGCGCTGGATCTGAAAAAAGAGGACTTCGTCATGTCCACATCAGTAAAAGAGAGCCGCGACATCAGAAACAGGATCAGAGAGCTGGGAGAAGTCAATGTAGGCGCCATCAAAGAATACCAGTCTGTCAGCGAAAGATATCAATTCCTGACAGAACAGAGAGACGATATTCTGACGGCCATGGAAGAACTTAAGACCATCATCAGAGATATGGATACGACGATCAAAACAAAGTTCAAAGAGAATTTTGATCAGATTGTAGAAAATTTTGAGG
>URXI01000148.1 GCA_900551775.1 uncultured Eubacterium sp.
CCCGGAGCCTCTTTTATCAGATGACCTGATATTCTTTCAATAACTTTTCAATATCGGTGCCTTCGATTTTTTTCAGCACTTCTTTCAGAGCCACCTTTTCTTTAAAGCCCAGCCCTTCCATTTCGGTGATCTTCTTGCCGTCACGCAGCTGCACGGTGGCATTGAGCAGGTCGCGGATGTCGTAGACGCTGCCCCAGACTTCCGGCACGCCCCGGTCAATATCCAGGAGGGTGTAGACCGCTTCCATACCGGTACGCATGGAGTATTCCGTCGTAAAGATGGTATCGCGCTCCGTCTCCGCGAATTGGCCGAGGAATGCGAAGTTGACACTGCCGCAAGGTACGACGTCGGGCCTGTCTCCGGCGGCGCGCGGCATAAAGAACGCCGTGATGTAAGGCATCATGCAAGGGACGGTGTTGGCGCTGTTTTCAGCCAGCTCTTCAATCTGCGCCACAGGAACGCCCAGATGGTAGAGCCATTCCATGCAGATTTCCTTTCCGGTACATTCGCGCATCGGTTTCTTGACAAAGTTTCCCGGTTTGTCGCTGAAGAGGCCGTAAATCCAGCCCACAAGCTGATCCTTTGGCTGTGTGCGGAATTGTGGCTGTCTGTTGAAGGTCCAGCTGAGAAGCCAGTTGGAGTCTTTGACGGTGACGATGCCGCCGGTGACTACCTTGCCGCTGAACGGATCGCGCTTGCAGATATCTTTGATATAAGGCACGATTTTCTGGTCGAGGGTCGTCACGGTTGCAGACATCCAGTTGCTCTTCTCCGGGTCGCAGCAGAACTTGTCAGGATTGCCGAAAGCGGGATCCTGGGCTGCGATTTTTTTCCACATATCCCAGCCGCCGCCTTCTTTGAGCTCCTTGTTGAACGGGGCAGGGGTGTTCTGCGATCCCATGGAGGAATTCTCCACGCAGCCGCCGTTGGTGATGAAGACCAGATCGTCCTCGGTCAGGTCGATGGCATCTTCTTTCCCGTCGCGGATAATATCGATGCGCGTTGCAGTCTTTTTATCTGGCTGGATGTCGAACTCCACATTCACGACCTTGGTGTGGTAATGGAACTGCACATTGTAGGATTCCAGATATTTGATCATCGGCAGAATCATGGATTCATATTGGTTGTACTTGGTGAATCGCAGGGCGCGGAAATCGGGCAGGCCGCCGACGTGATGGATGTACCTGCGGATATAGAGCTTCATCTCCAGGGCGCTGTGCCAGTTCTCAAAAGCGAACATGGTACGCCAGTAGAGCCAGAAGTTGGAGCTTAGGACTTCCTCGTCAAAGATTTCATCGATGCGTTTGTCGTAGAGCTTTTCATCGGGAGTGAAGAAAAGCTCCATGATTTCCATCGCCCCCTTGTCAGAGAGGGCGAACTTGCCGTCAGTGTGCGCATCTTCCCCACAGCGGACTGTAGCCCGCATCAGAGAGTAGTTTGGATCTTTTTTGTTCAGCCAGTAATATTCGTCCAGGACGCTGACGCCTTCTGTCTCTATGGACGGAATGGAGCGGAACAGGTCCCACATGCATTCAAAATGATTATCCATTTCACGGCCGCCTCTCATAACGTATCCGACGTTGTCAAACTTGTAGCCGTCGCAGGCGCCGCCAGGCAGGGCTTCTTTCTCCAGGATGTGCACGTGTTCCCCTTTCATCTGTCCGTCGCGGACAAGGTAGCAGGCTGCCGTCAAAGCGGCAAGGCCGGAGCCGACGATATAGGCTGATTTATTGTCCACACCTTCAGGTTTTACAGGGTGCGCAAAAGCTTCATAATTTCCACTTGTGTAATACATTTGATTACCTCCTCGTATTCATTTCTGATGATGGGAAAAGAATACCGCGATTTTGAAGAGGCTTCAATCATCAAAAAACAGCCGATGATAAATTTTTAATCATCGGCCGTCGTTTGATGAATTTTGTCTGTCCTGAATTTGTTCAGCGCTTTTTTGATGTCACCGTGGATGAGAATGTCAAGACGTTCTATCATCTGTGAAGGATCTGCTTTCATTCCACTCTTAATCCAGTCGAGAATGAGGCCGACGAAAGCGTATTTGTAGAAGTCGGCGATAAACTTTTTATCGTCGTCTCGCACATCCATGTCGGCAGCGTTTTCCTCGATGACGCCGAACAACAGATCATAGGTCAGTTTGTACAGGTAGATCTCGATCTGCTCCCGGTTCACCGAGTGGTAGATGTTCATGACGATCTGTTTGTTGTCAGAAACCGCTTTGAAAATCTGCAGAAAACCCTGCTGCCAGGTATCGTAAGTCTTTTTTCCGTTGAGCACTTTGTTGGCTTCGCGGATCCAGGACCATTCTAGCAGATCGTAGATATCCTGGAAGTGATAATAAAAGGTCATACGATTGACACCGCAGTCATCCGTGATATCAGAGATTGTGATTTTGTCTATGGGCCGTAGCTCCAAAAGGGCTTTCAGAGAATCGGCCAGGGCGTTTTTTGTCATCTGTGACATGGGATTATTCTCCCATCTCGGCCAGCTGGGCGTACTTCGCGTCGATTTCTTTCAGCTTGTCAATGATGCTGATCTTCTGCGGACAGTGGGATTCGCAGGCGCCGCATTCAATGCAGTCTTTGGCGTTCGGCGTGCAGCTGTTATATTGACCGGAAAGAGAACCCCAGATCCAGTGGAAGCCTTTGCTGGCTGCTTCGTTGTACATCTTGAAGATCTCCGGAATTTTGACGCCGGATGGACATTCGTAGCAGTAATTACAGCCGGTACATGGAACCAGGATATCCGCCTGGAGGACTTTGACGGCTTCTGCGATTGCGTCTTTTTCCGACTCGATCATGGCCGGATCATTGAAGATTTCGATGTTTTCCTTCATCTGTTCCAGTGTCGACATGCCGGAGAGGGTGCAGAGGATGCCGGGCAGTTCATTGATGTAGCGCAGTGCATAGGAGGCATAACTGGATCCAGTGCCTGTGCTGTCTAAGACGTTACGTGCAGCTTCACTGAGCGGGCTTGCCAGCATGCCGCCGCGCAGGGGCTCCATGACGACGATGGGCGTGTCGAATTCTCTGGCGATCTGATACAGGTCTTTGGCTCCGTACAGATCCCAGTCCATATAGTTGAGCTGGAGCTGGATGAATTCCAGATCCTTGCCATAGTCTGTGAGAACCTGTCTCAAGAGCTCGGGACCGCAGTGGAAGGATGCGCCCAGATGGCGGATGCGGCCGGCGGCCTTTTCTTCACGCAGGTATTCGACCATATGCAGGCGGGGCACATCAGGCCAGCTTTCTTCGTCCAGGCTGTGCAGCAGATAGAAGTCAAAATAGTCCGTCCTGCACTTTGACAGCTGATCCTCGAAGATCTTGCGCGCGTCTTCTTCGCAAGAGCAGAGCCAGGTCGGCAGCTTGTCGGCAAGATAGTAGCTGTCGCGGGGATGTTTTGCCAAAGCTGCGCCGACAAAGTCCTCCGATTCGCCGTCGTGGTATTTGTAGGCGGTATCGATGTAGTTGATGCCATTTGCCAGGGCATAGTCGATCATCTCCTGTCCGGCTTCGTAGTCGATATTGCCCTGCTCATCCATAGGCAGACGCATGGTGCCAAACCCCAGACGGGATATCTTCTTGTCCTTGAATTCTGTATAGTTCATATGTAGTTACCTCCTTCAGTTAAAATCATTATACATGATAGCGCTGCGCGGGTAAATAGCATTGCTTTCGAAACTTACGCCGGAAATATGCAAAATATTTTCTCCAATTATGGGCGAAAACAGTGTATAATGAAAGGAAGACAAATCTAAGACAGAAAGATAGACGAAAATATATGAATAAAACAAAGAGTATCTATATCATGATTTCCCAGACCAACACCAGGTTCGCAGGGTTAGTGCGTAAGTTTGGCAGAACCCGATATAACCATGCTGCCGTAGCGCTGGATGAGGAACTGGATCAGCTATACGCGTTTGCACGTCCAAAGCACAAGGCAGTGCTGCTGGCCCGTCTGGTGAGAGAGAATGTGCATCGCTATACCTTAGGCAAGGAGGAGACTGTCAACGTGGTGATTTTCAAGCTGGACGTGACAGAAAGACAGTATCTGTGGGTAAAGAACACCATTGAACAGATTGCAGGCGACCGAGAATACATCTACAACCTGTTGTCGGTCCTGTCTTACCCTCTGTCAAAGGGATTCAGTACATACAAGGCGTTTTCCTGCATCGAATTTGCCATGTTCATTCTGAAGGCGCTGAACTATGATCTCACAAAACCGCTGTATCGATACAAGCCTGATGATCTTCTGCCTTTGCTGTACAAAGAAATCTGCTTCCAGGGAGATATTTTGGAATACAAAGAAGATGAGGGATATGATCATGAGTATTTTTCGCCGTGGACCTTTCACCTTTTCCGAGAAAGCATTGTGAACCTGATGTGGCTCTTCATGCGCACTTTTGTGAAAAGACAAGGGGAATAAGTAAAACAATAGGGAGGTATGCCAGATGAGCAAAAAACATGGAATCAGCTGGAATCACGGACTCATGGATGGTTATCATGTAGGTAAGTTTTACCAGGAACTGCAATATGCGTTAAACACATTAAAATAGAGGACTGTGTGGCAGTCCTCTATCTGTTTAGCGATCATTTTCAGCTTGCTTTTTCGTCAGGTGCATTGGCGTACTTGCTGAAATATTCTTTTGCAAATTTTACAACCGTGCCGCTTAACAAGAACAGCGCAATCAGGTTCGGTATCGCCATGAGGCCGTTGAAAGTCTCTGCGACACTCCAGATCAGTCCCAGGTCTGCCGTAGCACCGATAATCGCAATCAAAGAGTACACAACCATAAACGGCTTGATGATTTTGGTACCGAATAAGTATTCGATGCATCTGGAACCGTAAAGCCCCCATCCCAAAATTGTAGAGAAGGCGAAGCAGCACATGGCTACGGCTGTAAAGATGGATACCCAGCCGCCATAAGTGGCGACAAATCCGGAGATGGTCAGTTCTGCACCAGCAGCAACGCCATATTCAAATGGAACGCCGCTGCAGAGGATGATCAGTGCGGTCAGCGTACAGATGACGATGGTATCTACGAAAACTTCAAAGATACCAAAGAGCCCCTGGCGTACCGGATATCTTGTATCTGCTGAAGCGTGAGCGATGGAGCCGGTTCCCAGACCAGCTTCATTAGAGAAGATACCTCTGGATACACCCTTCTTTACGCTCATGAAGATGGTACCTACGACGCCGCCGGTGATGGCTGACGGATTGAACGCTCCCTTGAAGATCATTCCAAAAACTGCGGGCACATTCTTGTAATTGAGAATGACAACGCCTAACGCCATGAGGATGTAGAGCAGGGCCATAAATGGAACCAGCTTTTCTGTCACACTGCCGATTCGTTTGATGCCTCCTAACAGAACCAGGGCGACGAGACCGGCCAGGATGATGCCCAGAACCAGGTTTACTGTGCCCATAGAATCAGCGGAGACGACGTGATAGTTGCTCAGTGCAGAGTCTATGGAAGCGATGATGGTATTGACCTGTGTCGCATTACCTGTGCCGAAGACGGTCAGGACGCCAAAGATCGAGAAAAGAACTGCCAGCCAGTGCCATTTCTTCGAGAGGCCGTTTTTGATGTAGTACATAGGACCGCCGACCCAGTCGCCGTCTTTGTTCTTTTCTCTGAAATGAACTGCAAGGGTGACTTCAGAAAACTTGGTGCACATGCCGAAGAGCGCGGAGACCCACATCCAGAAGATGGCGCCGGGACCGCCGATAGCGATAGCGCCTGCCACACCGGCGATGTTGCCAGTTCCTACTGTTGCAGCCAGAGCAGTGCACAGCGATTGGAATGGTGTTGTGGCGCCGTCGGCTGCCTTTGTCTTGTGCAGCGCTTTGCCAATGGTGTTCTTCAGAGCATAGCCGAATTTTCGCAGTTGGATGAAATGAGTCCGGAAGCTCAGCACGAGACCGACACCCAGGATACAGATCATCGCCGGCACTCCCCAGACAAAGTCATTGACGTACCTATTAATTGTTTCGATAAATGATAACATATAATTCCCCTCCATTTTGTAACTAGTATTTGTAAAGAGTATCAGTGCAATATAATAAATGGAAGTGCATATATATACTAACATAAATTAGACAAAATTGGAATTATTTTCACAAAAAAATCTGAAAATATAGTGTTTTTTTGTGCATACAGACAATTTTGACGTTTCTTGATGAAAATATGTCTCAAAAAATCACAAGTTCCAGTTCTAGAATAATGGTATCTTTTCATAAGGATACAAGGAGAAATATTGACCAAGCCCTCACGGAATAAAAAAATATGTTTTTGCACTTTAAAGCGCTTTCGCACCTAACAGTCGAAAAGTGTTGAAAAAAAGCAATTTTCCAATTTTCGGCACAAAATGTACATCAAAAAAAACTTTGAATTTGCAAGCGATAGAAGCATTTTATGGTTGACTTTGAATACATGTGGGAGTAATATAGAAATGATGTTGTATACAGAATAATCTTTGTGAAAATTTGTCATACGACAGAGACGTATTCGTCACGAATACTAGTCAAGATACGATTGCAGAGATGGTCGAAAGTTCAGATTATTTCTGTTATTTGTGCCCTGGAGATCCTGACAGGTCAAAGGGTTCGCACCTAAATATAACTATCTGCAGGGAGTGATTCCGGCAGTAGAGAAGGAGAGAGTTATCAAGATGAGAAAATTAAAAACAATGGATGGAAACACCGCAGCAGCACATGTAGCATATGCCTTTACAGAAGTTGCAGCAATTTATCCGATCACGCCATCTTCGCCTATGGCAGAGAGCATGGATGAATGGGTTTCCCAGGACAGGAAGAATATCTTTGGCGAAAATGTAAAAATCGTTGAGATGCAGTCCGAAGGAGGCGCAGCAGGTGCCCTTCACGGATCTATCGCTGCTGGTTCTTACACTTCCACATTCACAGCTTCACAGGGCCTGCTGCTGATGATTCCGAACATGTACAAACTGGCAGGAGAACAGACTCCGGCCGTGTTCCACGTTTCAGCAAGAGCGCTGGCTTCCCACGCACTGTCCATCTTCGGAGACCATTCCGACGTTATGAGCTGCCGCCAGACAGGCTTTACAATGCTGGCATCCAACAGCGTACAGCAGGTTATGGACCTGGGCGCAGTCGCACACCTTGCCACAATCGCTGGCAAACTTCCGATGCTTCACTTCTTCGACGGTTTCAGAACATCACACGAGAACCAGAAAATCGAAATCTGGGATTATGATGAACTGAAAGATATGATGGACTGGGATGCTGTCAAAGCGTTCAGAGAGAGATCACTGAACCCGGTACATCCGCACAGCATGGGTGCTGCTGAACAGCCAGAGACTTTCTTCCAGCACAGAGAAGCCTGCAACACAGCTTATCTGGAAACTGCAGACATCGTTGCTGAATACATGGAAAAAGTCAATGCGAAGATCGGCACAGACTATAAGCCGTTCAACTACTATGGCGCTCCAGATGCAACAGAAATCATCATCGCTATGGGTTCTGTCTGCGAAGCGGCAGAAGAATTAGTAGATCACCTGCTTGCACAGGGCAAGAAGGTCGGTATCGTAGAAGTTCACCTTTACAGACCGTTCTCAGCAAAATATCTGCTCAACGTGCTGCCTGAATCCGTTAAGAAGATCGCAGTTCTTGACAGAACAAAAGAGCCGGGCGGCGTTGGCGAACCTCTTTACTTAGACGTGATTTCCGCACTGAGAGGAACCAAGTTCGAAGACGCTTTGATCGTCGGCGGACGTTATGGATTGGGTTCCAAAGATACACAGCCGGGAGATGTTCTCGCGGTATACGAAAACCTGTGGAGCGAGAATCCAAAGAAAGAATTCACCATCTCCATTACGGACGATGTTACAAACCTGTCACTGCCTGTTACAGAGAATCCGGATGTTGCTCCTGAAGGAACAAAGGCATGTAAGTTCTGGGGACTGGGTGCTGACGGTACAGTAGGCGCTAACAAGAACAGCGTCAAGATCATCGGTGACTACACAGACAAGAAGGTACAGGCTTACTTCCAGTATGACTCCAAGAAGTCAGGCGGCGTGACTATTTCTCACCTGAGATTCGGAGATAAGCCGATCAAATCTACATATTATGTAAAGCAGGCTGACTTTGTCGCTTGCCATAACTCCGCATACCTGCAGCAGTACGACATGGTTCAGGACGTAAAACCGGGCGGATTCTTCCTGCTGAACTGCGTATGGAGCGACGACGAATTAGATAAGCACTTACCAGCAAAGGTTAAGAGATACATCGCTAAGAACAACATCCAGTTCTACACCTGTGATGCTGTATCCCTGGCAAAAGAAATCGGCTTAGGCGCAAGAAGAACAAACACGATCCTTCAGGCTGCATTCTTCAAACTGGCTGACATCATTCCTATCGACGATGCGATCAAGTACATGAAGGAAGCCATCGAAAAGACTTACGGCAAGAAGGGCGAAAATGTAGTTAAGATGAACTGCGCCGGCGTCGATGCTGGTGTCAACAATGTACATAAGGTAGAAGTTCCTGCAGCATGGGCTGATGCACCGGACGATGCACCTCGTGCTAAGATGGTAGGACGTGACGACTTACATACTTCTTACCTGAACGACGTACTGATTCCTACAAATACATTGACTGGCGACGACGTACCTGTATCCAAGTTCACTGTAACTGCAACTGGCTTAGTTCCAGCAGGTACAGCTGCATTTGAAAAGAGAGGTATTGCAACAGACGTTCCGAAGTGGACAAAAGAGAACTGTATCCAGTGTAACTGGTGCTCCTTCGTATGTCCGCACGGCGTAATCAGACCTTTCGTCATGGAAGAAAAAGAAGCTGAAGCTCTGAATGGCGATGTATTAGCAATGAAGGGCAAAGGCGTAGAGGATAAATTATTTACTCTTGGAATTTCCGCTCTTGACTGTACAGGATGCGGATCCTGCGTACAGGTCTGCCCATCCAAGACAAAGGCTCTGGAGCTGGTTGCTGCTGATGACGCCATCGTCAAGGAAGAACAGAAGAAGTACGACTACTTATTCGCTAACGTGGACGAGAAACCGGTTCCGTTCAAGGAAGATTCCGTCAAGGGTTCTCAGTTCAAGCAGCCGCTGCTCGAGTTCTCTGGCGCTTGCCCGGGATGTGGAGAATCTCCATATGCAAAACTGATCACACAGATGTTCGGAGACAGAATGTTCATTGCAAACGCAACTGGATGTTCCTCCATCTGGGGATGCAGTGCACCAAGCACACCTTACACAGTCAACAAAGAAGGAAGAGGACCTGCATGGGCTAACTCCCTCTTCGAAGACAATGCTGAGTTTGGATTTGGTATGGCTATCTCCATGCAGGCACGTCGTAACGAGCTGAAGTCAGCTGTTGAAAGAGTAAAAGCTGCTGTCGGCGCTCCTGCTGAAGAGTGGATTGCTTCTATGAACGACGCAAAAGGCGCAGAAGATGCTGGAAAAGCATTGGCAGAAGCATGCGAAAAGATTGCTGATTCCAACGAAGATGCAAAATATGTCGTTGAAAATAAAGACCTGCTGCCAAAACCATCTGTATGGATCTTTGGTGGTGACGGATGGGCTTATGACATCGGTTACGGCGGATTAGACCACGTACTGGCTTCCGGCGAGAATGTAAACGTCATGGTATTCGATACAGAAGTTTACTCCAACACAGGC
>URXI01000149.1 GCA_900551775.1 uncultured Eubacterium sp.
CCGCAGCGAAAAATTCCACCGCGGAAGACTTCCATAGCGGAAGAATGCAATCACAATATCGGGCTGCAATAGATATCTGGCATAATTTCTGATCTTGTCTCATAAGTTTTATTAGACTTTGGGAAAGGGAGCATTGGGTTATGAAGAAAGAGATTATTGCAATTGCAGTAGCTGCGGTAGTTTTAGTAGGATTGATTGTGGCTTTTGGCGTAAGTTCGAAAGAGACAAATATAAAATTTGAAAAAGTCGCAGAAAAAGTGATGCCAAGGGAAATCGAAGCTGATATCTTGCCTGAATACAGAGATTTAGAAAGAGCTTTGGCATGTAAAGTTGGAAAAAATATTTATGTCATCGTAACAAGAGGTGAAAAACCGACTGCTGGTTATGAAGTCGAAGTTGAAAAAGTTGCTTTGGAGAGCAAAGACGACAAGAGCAATTTGATTGTATATGCGAACTTTGCAGATCCAGCCGATTCAGAGAATATGGCACAAGTGCCTTGCTATCCTTGCGCAGTCGTAAAGGTAGAGATGAAGGGGCTGCCTGATACCATTGAACTGAGAACGAAGTTTGTGGATTAGAGCAGACAAGACAAGTGCTCTTTGTGTGATTAGAAAATCGGCATTTTATAATCGCACAAAAGATGCAACAAGACTTGCACATCCAGAAAATGTATGGTAATATATACCATATTGGAGCGGCGAGGAAATTTCTGCCGCTGCTTATGGGAGGTGGCAAGTGAACAGGCTATTTATTCGTGAAAGTCAAGGCAGATTGACGACAGAGGTGGGAAACCCCATAGATCAAGTGAATATTGCAGTAACCGGCCTGGGTCAGAACGTTGGAACTACATTTGTTGCATCGTCTCTGGCCTTTTACTTTGCAGAGAAAGGGAATAAGCTGACTTTTACCCAATGCCTGACCCCTAGTCGCTGCAATACACTGCTGTATGATGCAGCTGCTATGGATCAGCGCTTTCACAATAGAATTTTTACTGACTTTTACGAATTGATTAAGGAAGGAAAACCGACCAAGGACAAGAAAAACATAGAGTGCGGTATCAACTGGCGGATTCCGATGCCCAGGGATTGTGAGAGAAAATTGGATTTGGACCAGGAGGAGAGAGCCAGATTGATTCAAGGAAGCCGCGGCCAGATCTGCATTTATGATTTAGAAGCAGAAGAAGAGTGGGACAAATTTCTTCTGGACATGGACTTGACCGTGGTCGTCGTAGATCCGCTGCCGTCAAAACTGATTCGGCACAGTGACAGATTTAAAAGGCTGAAGCAGATGGAACTTGCAGGTGCAAAGGTGAAGTGGCTGATAAACAGAGCAAATGCGGGAGTCAATCGGAGACAAATCAGCGGTTATCTCAAAACCAATGACTTGATTTTCATAGAAGCGTTCCCCATTGAAGCGATTTATGCAGACGAATTATTCTGCAAATTCCATTGGCAGAATAAAGAAATAAAATGTAAATTAATGGATGTTTTCACAAAAGTTTCACACGAAATGGACGTATTATAGCCCATTTTCTATTTAAAAAAGGGTCAGATTATAGTATACTTTAGATATATGTGTTGAACAAACTAGAAAAAAGGGGAAAAACATGATAACATTCGACAACGTGACTAAAATATACAATACTAATGTTGGTCTTGAGAATGCAAGTGTTAACATTGATAAAGGTGATTTCGTTTTCCTCGTGGGCCCCAGCGGCGCAGGGAAATCGACTTTCATTAAACTGATATTAAAAGAAATTGATGCCGATTCAGGCAGTATCATAGTAGATGGAGAAGAAGTGACAGCAATGAGCAATCGGGAAATTCCCGACCTCAGGAGGAAGATCGGCATTGTGTTCCAGGACTTCCGGCTGCTGCCGAAGAAGACCGTTTACGAGAATGTCGCTTTTGCAATGGAAATCTTACATAAAACGAAGCGGCAGATCAGAAAAAAAGTTCCCCAGGTCTTGAGCCTGGTGGCGATCAGCGATAAGGCAGATAAATATCCTGACGAGCTTTCCGCCGGCGAACAACAGAGAGTCGCTATCGCAAGAGCGATTATCAACAACCCTACAGTTCTCATTGCAGATGAACCTACGGGAAATCTGGACCCAGATACGGCAAACGACATTATGGATCTTTTGAACCAAATTAACATGACGGGCACAACGATCGTAATGGTAACCCATGCGAAAGATATTGTAGACAGGATGCAGAAGCGTGTCGTTGCAATTGAATCCGGACATATTGTCAGAGACGAATTCGGACAGTACGGCTATGAAGAGGAGAATGACATCGGGGAGGAGGTCTTTGACGATGAGTAGAGTTGGCTATAACATCAAACAAGCCCTGCTGCAGATTGGCAGAAACAAAGGCATGAGCCTGGCTTCCGTCTTTGCGATTACAGCCATGATGCTGATTTTAGGGTTGTTCTTTGTAATAACCGTGAATGTAAATCTCTTTACAGAGATGGTGAAATCTGACTACGACCAAGTAGAAATTTTCTTAAAAGATGCGACGACGACAGACGAAGCCCAGTCGATTATGGACCAGGTAGAGACCTATGACGACGTCAAGTCTGTTGAATATAGAACAAAGGAAGACGCACTGAAGATTATGAAGAAGAGATGGGGCGAGAGCAGTTATCTGCTGGATTCACTAGGTGATAACCCCCTGCCTAATTCCATCTTGATCACAGTGGATTCCCTGGACAGCGCTGGCAAGGTGACAGAATATGCCGGCAGCCTGGACGGCGTAGAAGACGTCAAATACTACAAAGAGACTGTGGAGAAGCTGACCAAGGTGACCAACTTCTTACAGATTGCGGCGTTGGTTATCATGGCATTTCTGATCGTGGTATCGGTGGTTGTCGTATCTAACACCATCAAATTGACGGTCTTTGCCAGATCCAGAGAAATCTCCATCATGAAATACGTGGGGGCGACCAATTGGTTCATCAGGGGTCCGTTCCTGGTGGAAGGAATCCTCATAGGCATCTTTGCATCACTGGTTTCAGCTGGAGCGACATACCTTCTGTACAGCAAAATTGTATCAATCATCGGCACACAGGCTATGACGATCTTATCCTCGCCGCTTGTGCCCGCAGGATATCTGGCAGGAAACCTGATCTGTATCTTCCTGGCAATGGGAATCAGCATCGGCGCCTGCGGAAGTATCATTTCGATGAGAAAGTTCTTAGATACGTAAATCACACTGAGAATCGTGGTACGACGAACGTCATTAGGAGGAAAATTATGAAGAAAAAAACGCTAATAAGTATTCTGATCTTTGTACTGATAGCAGCAATGGGAACTTTCAGCTTATCCTATGCCACTTCCGTTTCGGATAAGCAGGATGAACTGGACGCTATCAATCAGCAAAAGGACGATGTATCCAGCGATATGAATGCGCTCACATCCAGCATCAAAGAGCAGCAGGCCGAGATTGACAAGCTGCAGGGCACTATGGACAAAAAACAGGCCGAAATCGATGAGGCCGAAAGAGATATCGAAGAAACAAAGAGGAATATCGAAGAGAGACAGGACGGTCTCAATAACAGACTGCGGACGATGTACAAGAACGGTTCTGTCGGTTTCCTCGACGTGCTTCTGGGTTCTAACAGCATTTCTGAGTTCATCTCAAACCTGGAGATGATTCAGAGAATCTACAAGAACGACCAGAACACTTTGACGACGTTGGAAGAACAGCATCGGGAACTGGAAGAAAAACAGACCGCACTGAAAAATGAGAGAGCGGAACTCAGCGACCAAAAGGCCGTGGCTCAGGAAAAGCAGTCGGCGTTACAGGCTGACAAAAAAGCCTTGCAGGCAAAGCTGGATGAGTTGAATGCAGAGGCCGACAAGGTCAGCAGCGAAATCGCAGGTCTGCAGGACCATGACAAGGTGTACAAGGGCGGCAAGTTTATCTGGCCGACGACTTCAAGCACGATCACCTCGCCATTTGGCTTTAGAATCCATCCGGTTACCGGCGTCTACACGGGCCATACCGGCGTGGATATCGGCGTGGGCATGGGATCTCCTGTCTATGCGGCAGCATCGGGCAGAGTCATCATTGCTGATTGGTATGGCGGCTATGGTTATGCGGTGGTCATTGACCACGGCAGCGGCATCAGTACCTTGTACGGACATAACAGCAGTCTCAGCGTCAGTGCAGGACAGAATGTAAAGCAGGGCCAGGTTATCGCAAGCTCCGGCTCTACCGGGATATCCACAGGACCGCATCTGCATTTTGAAGTGAGAGTCAACGGCTCCTATGTCGATCCGATGCAATATTTTAATTAACGGTCAGGAAGAATGATGAAGTTACAACCTAGAATTTTAGAATTGCTGAATAAGAGAGGGATTCGGACAGAAGAAGAAATCAGGGAATTTCTGTCTGAGAAACCTCAGAAAACATATGATCCATTCCTGCTTCTCAATATGGAAGCAGGAGTGGATTTCATATTGTCTTCGATAGAAGATAATGAGCGAATCTGTATATACGGCGACTATGACGCCGACGGAATCACCTCCACCTCTGTTTTGATGGAGGTTTTGTCAAAGCTGACAAAGAATTTGACCTATTATATTCCTTCCAGATTTGAAGAGGGCTACGGTCTCAACTGTGAAGCCTTGAAAAAAATCAAAGAAAACGGTGTGGACCTGGTCATCACCGTGGACTGCGGCAGCGTTTCCTGTGCAGAAGTGGAATATGCTAAAGAAATCGGTCTGAAAATTCTGGTCACAGACCACCATACCATCACCGATCAGCAGGCTGACTGCCTGATCATCAATCCCATGCAGCCTGGCTGCCCCTATCCGTTCAAACATCTGGCTGGCGTCGGCGTGGCTTTCAAGCTGGCACAAGCTTTGGCGGCAGAAACAGGTCTGCCGAAGAGCGTGGTGAACAGAACCCTGGATCTGGTCGGTATCGGCACCATCGGTGACATCGTTCCGTTGGTGGACGAGAACAGGACTCTGGCCAAATACGGCATCAGAGCGATCAACGTCAGTGAAAGACCGGGACTGGTCAAACTGATAGAAGGCGTCAGTCTCGACAAGGGAGCCATAAGCTCCGAAAACATTTCTTATATCATCGTGCCGCATTTGAATGCGTCGGGCAGAATGGAAAATGCCAAAATCGCTGCCAGACTGATGATGGAAAGCAGCGAAGAGAAGGTGGGCCAGGGCGTAGACAAGCTGATTGCCTGCAACACGGAGCGTAAGAAAATACAGAGCGATACGTTTGAAATGTGCAAGACCTTAGTGGAAGAAAAATTTAAGGACGATGATTTCCTGGTGCTGGACTTAGAAGATGCGCACGAAGGCATTACCGGTATTGTGGCGGGTAAGATCAAAGATACTTATAACAGACCTGCTGTGATCGTAACACCTACAGGGGATGATTGTCTCAAAGGGACAGGACGCAGCATTGAAGGCGTTAACATCTACGATTTACTGAAAGAAAACGATGATCTATTTGAACGATTTGGGGGCCATGCGGCAGCCTGCGGTTTTACGATGAAACGACAGAACCTGCCGATTCTGCGTGAGAACCTGAATCGCAGTATGAACCGTCTCAGCCAGGAGAATCCGAATTTGTTCACAAAGAAGCTGAAGGCAGATATGATCCTCAGTGCGACGGACGTCAGCCTGGAGTTGATTGAAGAAATGAAGCTGCTGGAGCCTTTTGGCTGTGAGAATCCCCAGCCTTTAGTTCAGGTCAGTGTAGTGCCTTGCGCGCTGCGGAGGATGGGCACCAGCGGACAGTATACGAAGTTTAACGGCCAGCTGGACGACGGCCGGGAATTGCAATGTGTCATATTCAAAGATGCCAGTGAATATGATAAAATATTGCAGAAGAATCAAAAAATCAATATCATAGGCACCCTCAGCAGTCAGTCATGGAACGGTAGAGAATACATGCAGATGACTGTTTTAGGGGCAGAAGAATAAGGTGGCATTATGATTAAAATGAAAAAGCGGAGATTCGTCCTTCTCATGGCGGGCGTAGTGATTGCTACGCTTTTGTTCGGTTTTGTGGGGCTGAATCTCTTTGCCAATGCGAAGGACATCATCTGGGTGGAGCGTCCTAAATATGAAACTCTCAGTGAAATTGGCGATAAGTACGCAAAACTTTATTCCCTGCAGAAGACGATTGACGAAAAAAGTCTTTGGGATACAGACGAAGAAACACAGATGGACGCCATCTACAAAGCCCTTTTAGACTCTTTGGGAGACAAATACTCCCGATATATGAGTGAGGAAGAGTATAAAGCATGGTCAAAATATGTAAACGGAACTTTTACTGGAATCGGCCTCACCTTCACAACAGATAAAAAAGGGAATTATATCATCACAAAGGTGCTCGCAGACAGTCCGGCAGCCGCCGGCGGTCTCAAAGAGGGGGATAAGATTCTCAAGGTGGACGGAAAAACCTATACTGATTCGGATGCCATGATGCTGGATATGCGCGGAGACGAGGGTACAAAGGTTGCAATCACTTATGAACGGGCAGGGAAGCAGAGGACTGCGAACCTGATTCGGGCGGAAGTTTCTGAGCAGTCTGTCTTTGCAGGAATCATCGACAAAAAGTACGGATATATACAGATTACGGGCTTTGAAAAAACTACGGCAGAACAGTTTAAAGCAGAACTGGCGAACTTGGAGAACAAAAACGTCAAGGGTCTGATTATAGATTTGAGAAATAATCTGGGCGGTTTTATGGATCAGGGCATTGAGATTGCAGATATGCTTCTGCCAGAGTGCACGATTACGCATACAGAGGATAAAAACGGCAAGAAAGAATACTATAATTCAGACGAAAACTGCACAAAATTGAAGTATGTGGTCCTGGTCAACGAAAATACGGCCAGCGCTTCGGAAATCGTCGCTGCCGCTATCAAGGACAACAACGGCGGCAAGCTGGTGGGCACGACGACCTATGGCAAAGGAATCATCCAGAGTACGGTCGGTTTCAAAGACGGCACGGCTATGAGCCTGACGATCATGCAGTATCTGTCACCGAAAAACAACAAAATTCATGGCGCAGGTGTCAAACCTGACTATGAAGTGAAGCAGAAAAAGAGTGCAAAGAAAGATCTTCAATTGGAAAAGGCGAAGGCTCTATTATCTTAATTGAAGATCCAGTTTCCCCGTATTTCTCTTGTGAGAAGCGATTGACTTTAACACGTAAAAGTGCTATACTTGTGTTGCGATAAAGCAGATGAAAGGAGTTTTCGCAAGATGGCATACGATTCAAAATTTAAAAGAGATGATATTGACGAATTTTTTGATGGCGTATTGACCCTGAAGGATCGGGAAGACTGCTATAGGTTCTTTGAAGATATATGTACGATTAACGAGATACATGCCATAGCGCAGCGGCTGCAGGTGGCAAAGCTGCTCTCACAGAAGAAGACGTACAGCGAGATCGAAGAGATTACCAAGGCGTCGACGGCTACGATCAGCAGAATCAACAAATGTCTCGTTTATGGCGCTGACGGTTATCAGCGTGTGCTGGAGAGGCTGGCTAATCAAAAAAACAAGAAATAGAGGCTGGAATTTTAGGACGTCTGAAGACGTCCTTGTTTTTTTGTAAAAGCCCTTTGCTATGGTGGCAGCCGGAAGGGATTTGTGATAAAATAGGGAAAACGAAAAGAGGTGAGGGAGATTGAACAGCATCTATCTATACGAGGGTCCTTTCGAAAAAGGAGATAAGGGCTTTCCCATGATTAAAGAGGCGGCGAGAAGACATGCCGCAGAGTGTGGCATGGACTTTGACTTTGATGAGGCGCAGATTGTCAGGGAGGAGAAAGGAAAACCTTACTTTGTGGACATACCGCTGGAGTTTTCTCTGACCCATAGCGGCCAGCTGTGGATGTGTCTGTTCAGCGGTCAGCCTGTTGGACTGGACTTGCAGCAGGTGAAGTCACTGGAGTATGAGAAAATTGCTGACAGGCAGTATACCGAAGAGGAACAGTGCTATGTCAGGCTCTGGGGTCTGGCAGGCTTTTTTGACATATGGGTACGCAAAGAAGCCTTTTGTAAATGCACAGGACAGGGACTTTTTACAGAGATGCCGTCCATGGCAGACGAAAATCACGACTTGTGTGAGGAAATCATCTGGCAGGGAAAAACGTATTGCTTTACAGAAATCCCCATGGCAGACGACTTGAAGTGCGTCGTCTGCAGCGGAGAAAAAATGGAAATAGAAACGAGGATTTTAGGGTGATGAAATTTACATTTTTATCAGAGAACAAGACAGATCGTCCTGGCTGTGATGCAGAACACGGGCTGTCCATTTATATTGAAACCGAAGAAATGACCATCCTCTTCGATACAGGTGCATCCAATCTCTTTGAGAGAAATGCGAAGAGAAGACACATCGATCTGACCAAAGCGGAGGCTTTGGTCATCAGTCACGGCCACTATGACCATACGGAAGGCGTGCCAAGGTTTTGCGAAATCAACCAGACGGCTCCCGTGTATATTCACAAAGATGCTTTTGGCGAATGTTACGGCATGGAAGGGGACAAAATAGATAAGAAACCTTGCAGCCTCTTGTGGAGCCAGGAGGATCGGGAGCGGATTGCACCCAGGTTCCACCTTACGGACGGGCCGTTATGGCTGACGGACAATATCGTCATCTCGGGAACCATTCCCGATGTACCGGGTAATGAGCCTACAGAAAAATTCTTTGAAAAGAAAGCAAACGGACAGATGGTGCCTGACCCGATGAATCACGAGCAATTCCTGGCAATTCGAAATGGAGAAAAGGGGATCTACCTATTTTCCGGCTGCAGCCACAAGGGCATCATTCCCGTCTTGGAATACAGCAAGCAGTTGTTTCCAGGGGAAAAGATCGCCGGCATCATCGCTGGCATGCACCTGTTCTCGGCAACAGAAGAAATGCGGAAAGAAGTGGTGGCAAAGGTCATTGCAGAGCATCCGGACATGGTGATGCCAGTGCACTGTACGGGTATAGATGCGATCTGCATGCTGAAATCGCAGTTAGGCGATAAATGTATCGTTGCAACGGCGGGGAACTCTTATGTATATTAACGATGCAGCCCTGCGCCATCTGTCGTCACGCAGCCGCACCATCCACGAGATGAAAGCGCATCTGCTGCAGAAGGGATTTGAAGAGAAAGAAATCGACAGCTTGATCGCAGAATTCAGAGACTGCGGCTATTTGGACGACCTTCGTTACTGTCAGGAGTATTTTAATTATGCCTTTGGAAAAGGCAAGGGGAAACGCAGGGTGTTCAACGAACTGAGAGAAAAGGGCGTCGATCAGGCTGACATCGATATCGCCTTTGACGAATACGATCTGGAAATGGATGAGGTCAGCCGCGCCCGGGAAGAGGCGGCAAAAGTTCTGCGCATGGCAGAGATTGAAGACGGCCAGCCCGTTCCGGAAAAAATTGTCGGCCGCATTGCCAGAAAGCTGCAGTCCAAGGGTTACAGCAGCGATATCATTTACAGTATTATTGGAGACATGAAGAGATGAGCATGACAGAAAGAACCGCTTTGCTGATTGGCGAAGAGGGTGTAGCCCGTTTAGCAGAAGCAAAAATCCTGGTCTTTGGCGTGGGCGGCGTCGGCGGATTTGTCTGCGAGGCCTTTGCCAGAGCCGGTGTCGGCCAGATCGATATCGGCG
>URXI01000150.1 GCA_900551775.1 uncultured Eubacterium sp.
CCGCCAATACGCTGACTGCGCTTCGCCAGTATTACAGGCCTGATTTACAGGTGCTTTCCATCGTGGCAGTCGATGCACAGCGATGGAAGAAGCTGCAGAGAATTGCCGGACCCAGGGTGCAGGCACAGTTAACTGGCGCCGATGCGGTCTTTCTCTCAAAGCTGGACCTCTGTACGGAACTGCCAGAAGTTGACTGTACGATTCCCAAGCTGCAGCGCATAGGGGAGGTATTGGAACTGATTACTGGTTTTCAAGGAGGGCAGGAGCTGTGTCAGCTATCCGCAGTCGAGGAACCTTGGGTGGAAGCGGAAGCAATGCACCGCCGTGTTACTTTTCATGAAACAGCAGAAAAACAGGCAATTATTGAAAAAATGAGGGCACTCATATTGGAGGCGGGACAAGGGGTTGTCATAGATGGAATTATTCCAGGGCATATCAAAGGTATCGCCTGCATGGATGGGGGCAGTATCACGGCATCCATGACCGTGATGGGGCAGGTCAACATAAGTGATCTGTGCAAGACTGAGAAGACGAATGGTTATTCCATAGACATCTACACGCTTAAATAGGCGGACACTATTGACATTTTAGTACGATTGGACTATAATAAATTCAAATTTAGTACGATTGAGCTAACGGAGGTGTTAATATGTCTGAAAATGCAATTCCCCAGGGAAATCCCCTGGGTACGCAGCCAATAAAAAGTATGATCTGGAAATTTGCCATTCCGGGAATCATCAGTTCCCTGGTCAATGCCGCCCACAATATCGTTGACCAGGTCTTTGTAGGATGGGGGATCGGGGATCTTGGAATCGCAGCGACCAATATCGCCTTTCCCCTGGCGACCATGATTACAGCCCTTTCTGCGCTGCTGGGCATGGGCGGCGCATCCAGGTTTAATCTTGCCTTGGGCAGCGGAAAAGAGGAAGAGGCCCGCAAGACCCTGGGGACCAGTCTGTTATTGATGGCAGCCATTGGCGTGATACTGGGTGCTGGGGCAATTCTGTTTTTAGAGCCTATGCTATATGGCTTTGGAGCAACCGATGCAATCATACCTTACGCCAAACCCTATGCACTGATCATCAGTATGGGGCTGCCCTTTGGAATCTTTGCCACGGGGGCATCCTACTTTATCCGCTCTGACGGAAATCCTAACTTTTCCAGCGTGGTGCTCCTGTCAGGTGCAATATTCAATATGATCTTTGACCCCATATTCCTCTTTGTATTCGATATGGGAATCAAAGGTATTGCTCTGGCCACTTTGCTTGGGCAGATGCTTTCGGCATCTCTAGCGGTTTATTATATGGCGTGCAAATTCAAAAGCGTATCTCTGACATGGAAGGATTTTGCACCTTCAGCAAAGACGATCAAAGCCATCTGTACCCTTGGGGCGGCGCCCTGCTTTACCCATGTGGCAGCTACAGCAGTGCAGATTGTGCAGAGCAATTCGTTGCGGTATTATGGCGGACTTTCCAGCTTTGGCAGTGAAGTGCCCCTTGCCGCTGCCGGGGCGGTCAGCAAGGTGATGATCGTACTTTTATCCTGCGTCATAGGAATTTCCCTTGGCTGTCAGCCTCTTTACGGTTATAATTATGGAAGCAGACGATATGACAGGGTGAAGGAAACCTATAAGCTGGCTGTTCGTTATGGTACGACAATAGCAGTCATCGCATTTGCGTGTATTCAGATTTTCCCTCGCCAGATTCTCGGCATTTTCGGATCGGACGATCCCATGTTTTATGAGTTTGCAGTAAAGTATATGCGCATCTTCTTGTTCATGACCTTTGCCAATGCGTTACAGCCGGTGACATCCACCTTTTTCACGTCCATCGGCAAAGCCCATCTGGGTTTTTGGATGGCGTTGATCAGACAGGTGGTGCTTTTGATTCCGCTGCTGCTGATTCTTCCACTATCGTGGGGGATAGATGGAATCTTTTGGGCAGGGCCGCTGTCCGACGGCGTGGCAGCAATCATCGTGATATTTTTTGCAGTCAGAGAAGTGCGCAAGCTGACGCATCTGCAACAGAAAGAAGAGGCAACACTATGAAACGAGATACTCGCTCAGAAATCCTCAAAGAGGCGAAAAAGCAATTTAATGAGAGAGGGTTCAATGCCGTCTCTACGGGTGATATTGCCGGTGCCTTGCAAATCAGCAAGGGCAATCTGACCTATTATTTTAAGAAAAAAGAGGAAATCGTAGAAGCGATTCTTTTGGAATCGGAGGGAGGCCCACTACCAGATGTGCCTGCCGGCATGATGGAACTAAATGACTATTTTGCAGATATGCAGCAGGTCGTGCAGGAAAACGCTTTTTACTTTTGGCATCATGCTCAGCTATCCCAACTTTCCCCAAAGATCAGGGAGCGGCAAAACGTCGTTTATCAGCAGAATACTGCAAAACTGACAAAAGCTCTTGCAATTCTCCAAGCGGATGGAATGCTGCGTAAGGAAGAATACACAGGAGAGTATGACCATGTAGTGGATTCACTGCTGCTTTCCAGTATCTACTGGCTGCCGTTCTGTCAGTTAAAACAGGAGGGGCCTTCGGATATCGGGTTTCAAAGCCATGCCTGGAGCGTTCTCTACCCCCTGTTGACGGCGGTGGGCAGGGAGACGCTTAAGGGGATAATGGGCAGGTAAAGTGAAAATCGCTTGTTCAAACTGGACAAAACGGCGCAAATGCTTGGGAAAAAGCGGTCGAGCGCCGTTTTTTGCATGTTTTAATAGAAAAAATTGTAACAAAGGTGGGGAAACGAGGCAAAAATAGATATAGTGTAACTATGTATTGTGAACACGATGTACAAAATTTGGGATTTTTTCGGATAAAATGTCCAATAAAAAAATATATTGGGTTAAATTCAGCTCGTATGATGGATAAATCCGGCGCTCCAGGGGCCAATTCTTGGCAAAAGCGCCGGATTGCGATATATTCCTCCTCGATGACTCAAGCCATTATCATCTTTGAAGCAGAATAATGGGCAGCCAGAGTAAAAATTTGTTGACAATAGTCCTAATTCGTACTATATTATAAATAGTACGAATTAGGACTATTTATTTACACGGGAGGTAAAAGATGAAGATTCGAGAACAACTTAGATTGGTCAATACTGCCTTGAGCGGAACCTTGGATTTATATAGAGTGTGGGCGAAAAAGAATAATTTGAATTACAATGCTTTGCTCGTTTTATATACCTTGGACGATTACGGCGTGTGTACCCAGAAACAGGTCTGTCAATGGTGGGCGCTGCCCAAGCAGACCGTGCACGGTATTCTGCTGGACTTTGAAAAACAGGGTTATGTTGCGATTTCGGCTAACACGGAGAACAAAAGAGAGCGGCTCCTTTCCTTTACAGAGGCAGGAAAAGACTTTGCTTCATCAATTTTAGGACCGCTCCATGAGATGGAGGAAAGAACCATGGAAAGAATGGGGGAAGAACAGCGGCAGCAGCTGATTGATAGTAACACCGCCTATTATGAATTATTGAGAAAGGAGATTGAAAATGGATAATACACTAGCAAAAAAATTTACATTTGGTTCACTCCTCTCCTTTGCCATACCCAATGTGGTCATGATGCTTGCGCTTTCCATGTACATCATCGTCGATGGCATGTTTATCGCGCGGCTGATCGGCACCACGGCGCTGTCGTCAGCCAACATGGTGTACCCTGCAATTAGTTTTGAAATGGCCATTGCCATTATGATTGCAACAGGCGGCAGCGCTATCATTGCCAGAAAGTCAGGGGAGGGAAAGCAGGCGGAGGCGCAAAGAGACTTGAGTTTCCTGGTTATTGTAGAGGTGTTGCTTGGTCTTGTAATCGCGGTGATCGGCAACCTATTTATCGAACAGATCGTCTCGCTTTTAGGAGCCAGCACAAAACAGCTTCCTTTGTGTATTACATATGGAAGAATCCTATTCACCTTTGCGCCGGCCTTTTTTCTGCAGACTGCCTTTCAGACCTTTTTGGTCACGGCAGGCAGACCGGTCTTGGGGCTGATTGTCACCTTGCTGGCAGGGGCAGCCAATATCATCTTAGATTATGTTTTTATGGTTCCGCTGAATATGGGGATTGCCGGCGCGGCAATTGCTACGGGAATAGGATACTGCATACCGGCCATGGCCGGCCTGGTATTTTTCTTTACTGCAAAAAAGAACCCGCTGCACTTTGTAAAGCCCAAGGCGGACTGGAATGTCCTGCTTCACGCATGTACCAACGGATCATCGGAAATGGTGACGAATCTGGCAAATGCAGCGACCACGTTCTTGTTTAACTACACGTTTCTCACGTATTATGGAGAGGACGGCGTTGCATCCATTACGATCATCTTGTATTTTCAGTATATCTTTACAGCTCTTTACTTCGGATATGCAAATGGCATCGCGCCGATTATCAGCTTTAAATATGGTAAAGGGGATAAACGGCAGCTGCAAAGTATCTTTAAGAGCAGCATGGGGTTCCTCGTAATCAGTGCGATCCTTGCAAACGCGTTGATTCATCTGACTATCAAAGAAGCGCTGGGCTTTTTTGCGGCGCCAGGCAGCAATGTCTTTGATATCACTGTCTATGGATTCAAATTGTATTCCATGGGATTTCTGATTATGGGATTCGGCATCTTTGCCTCTGCACTGTTTACGGCACTTTCCGATGGGAAGACTTCGGCGATCATTTCCTTTTCCCGAACGTTTATCTTTATCGTCGGGGCGATTCTGATCCTGCCTGCGATACTTGATGAAATCGGCGTGTGGATTGCCGTCCCCGTAGCAGAGCTTTTCGGAATCCTGGTCGCCCTATTCTTTATGATAAAGAAGAGACAGTACGGTTATCTTTCTTAAAGCGGGTTTAAATGAAATCCTTTGGGCAGAATCATATTGCCTATTACCGATAAAGATGGTAAAGTAAGAGATAGAAAATCTGTAGTATTGGAGGTATCTGATGATGGCGACGATTATGCCTTTTGCCTGTATGGGAATCGGACTTTTAATTGGATTCCAAAAGCTGCCCCAGACCGCATATAGAGTGGTGGACTGGGTCACGACGATTTCCCTGGTCATACTGATGATTACCATTGGCGGCAATGTTGGAACTAATGATGAGGTGATTGCCGAAATTGGTACAGTGGGTTTGAACTGTCTGGCAACCTGCCTTTGCGCCATCGTCGGAAGTGTCCTGCTCTGTCTGCTGATCGAAAAAACTGTCCTTCCTCTAGAAAAATATAGTAAAATGCAATTAGACGATGAAGAAGCTAAGGCAGTAAATATGGATTCTCAAGACGGCAAAAAACGTATCGATCCGATTTTGATTCTGATTCCTGTCAGCGTCCTGGCAGGTGCTTTTGGCTGCTATTTCTTCATGCCAAAGACGAAGGTCTTCCTTCTCGACTACGCCCTTTGGGCTTCTTTGGTGGTCCTCTATACCAGCGTCGGCATCGGCATGGGTCAGAACAAAAGCGTGTTCAGGTATATCAAATTAGTCGGCTTTAAAATCATCTATTTGGTGCTCGGCGTATGGATTGGCAGTATGGCAGGCGGGGCTATTGCGGCGTTGGTTACGGGTATGCCGCTGAAATATGCTGTGATTTCGGCAAGCGGCGTCGGTTATTACAGCATGACGGGAGCGACGATGCTGTCCAGTTTCGGACCCGAGGCGGGCGTCTACGGGTTCATGATCAACGTGTTCCGGGACTTTTTTACGGTACTCCTTCTGCCTGTCTTGGGTCGAGTGAGCAAAAGTGCACCCATTGCATCTGGCGCTGCCGGGAACATGGATTCCATGCTGGTTCCTGTAACAAAAGTGGTCGGCAGAGAGCTGGGACTGGTGGCATTGATTGTCGGTATTGTTCTGACCTTCGGTGTGCCGGTGATTTTACCTATATTGTGCAACGTCATGGCATAATATATTAAAATGAAGGGGATATTTTGATGAAAGTATTGTTAATCAACGGGCAGAACCACAAAGGTTCTACGTATCATATCGGGAGGATTTTGGCGGAGAAGCTGACGAAGCCAGAAGATATTGGCGAGATATTTCTGCCCAGGGATATGCCGCATTTTTGCTGTGGCTGCACCAGGTGCTTTATGGAAGGTGAAAGCCTTTGCCCTCACTATGAGGCGACAAAGCCGCTGACGGAGCAGATGGATGAGGCTGACGTGCTGATCTTCACATCGCCGGTCTATGTTTTTCATGCGACAGGTTCGATGAAGGCTTTTCTCGATCACTACGGTTATCGCTGGATTATCCACAGACCGGAGTCAAAGATGTTTAGCAAACAGGCGGTGGTCATCTCTACTGCGGCGGGAGCAGGTATGAAACCGACCTGTAAGGATATTGCCGACAGCTGTTTTTTCTGGGGAGTCGCCAAAACCTATCGCTATGGGCTGGCTGTTCACGCCATCAAGTGGAGCGAGGTATCGGCAAAGAAACGGCAGCAGATCGAGAGGAAGACGGATAAGCTGGCGGCTAAGATCAAAGGCAGAGCAAGTAGCGTAAAGCCGTCGCTGAAGACGAAAGGCCTCTTCAAGGTCATGAGCATCGCGCAGAAGCGGGGCTTCAATCCTGTGGATAAGGCTTACTGGGAGGAAAAGGACTGGTCTACAGGCAGCGCCAGACCGTGGAAAGATAAGTAAAGGGAGAATCGAATGATCTATTTGGATGGCGGTGTTCCCTGGGGGAAGGTAAATTCTGTACAGTCGAAGGCATTGGTGCAGTTTTGCCTGCGCAGAAGCAAGTATATTGTGCTGCCGCGAGAACATAGGGAGAAGATAGAAGAATCAGTGGTAGAGAAGCTGAAGCGCGAGGCGATTGAAGAAGTTAAACAGCGGAGCGAGCGTCAGATCCGATACATCAAAACCCTGAGCCCGCGGCAGCTGAAAAAAGACGGTTTTCTGAGTTTGAATTGGGGAATTGACAATATCACGACCAATGCGAAACAGGAAATCAAGGAACTGCAGCAAATTCGTGGCAGCTTTAAGAAAGAAGACACGCTGATGGAAGACCTCGCGGAATGGGGGCTTGTGAAAAGAGAGTATGCAACATCCTCCTTTACAACTTACTGTTCGGGAACAATATGGGAATTCTGCTATTTTGATAAAGAACAGGTGGGCTTAAGGGAATTACATAAAAATATCTTTGCTTATCCACTGTACATAGGCGAATATGAATTTGAAGATCCAGCTTTTGCCGATGGGGAAGGCCATGTCTGGATGTGTATCTGCTCTCATGAAGGGACCTTTTCGATGGAGTTGACGGAAGAAGATTATAAAGAATTTGAGAAAATGAATATCAGACATTTTAAATGATATAAGGAATGCGGGAGACTGACTTGTCATGATTGAGAAAACATGGCGGCAGAACCCCGCATATTTTTTGCCATTTCTTAATAATCCTTAAGGAATAAATACCTATATTGACTATGTGATGATTTGGGCATAAACTAAAATCAGAATAACTGACAAAATGAAATAGGGAGGTCAAATTATGGGTGATTTTATAACTGTGTTGATGTATGCTTCGATGGTGTCAGGCTTTGTATTTCCGTTGGCTCTGATCGGGTCAATCAAGAATGATAGCTTTGCGGGAACTGTCCTGTCAAGCATCAGTATGGGAATCATCGTGATGACGCTGATTCTGCTGCATTCATAGAGGTGAAACAACATAAAACGACAGGCACTTAGAGAAATTTACTTTGGCAATTAAGGTTTTTTTAAATATTGTCCCCAAAACTGGTTTTGATTCGTTATATATAGTGAGAAGAGGCTGAACGCTCTCTTATCTAAGCTGTGATATGACGTGATCAAAGCGTTGTTGTTTTTGATAAGGAGAGCAGATGGATGAGTGAAGATGCACGAAATGTAGTAATAGAGCTGATTCAGGAGAAGTATGGCGTGCTGATCAGGCAGATTGCCTTTGGCGTTTTACACGACTGGCAGCTGGTGGAGGATGTGGAGCAGGACGTTTTGTGGAAACTGATTTCAAAGAATGCGGATAGAGCGGAACTGCCGCCAGATGAGTTGAAAACTTATCTGTGTGCTGCCGTGAGAAACACGGCAATCGATTATATTAGAAAAGATATGCGTCGTGCTGCATTAGAAGAGGAAGTTTGTCATCTTACGCCGTTGTCCATGGATTACATCGATGTGGAAAGCTTTCGGGATCGCTATGGATTCGGGCCGGAGATACAGGAGCTGCTTTCTATGCTGGATAACACGGACAGAGATATTATCTGCCTGAAGTATGGCGAAGGGTACAGCAATGCCGAGATTGCAGACTTTCTCGGCAGACAGGAAGAATTTGTTAAGAAGAGAGTCTATCGTGCAAAGGTCAAATTGCAGAGCATTTTGGTAGATAGGAAAGGAGGTGGCGAGGATGAGTGACTTTGATGTGGAAAAAAAGGCAGATGAGTTGTTGACTGCCTTGGGCAAAGAGCTGGCAAAGAGCAGAGTTGCTTATGCCGACGCGGTGCTGGACGAGAACACGCCGACCCCGCCTTTCTATCAGGAACTGCCGCGAAAGAAAAAAACAGGGACCAGGAGAGTCTTTCGCAGGACGCTGATTTTGGTTGCCGTGCTGGCTTTGATCATGGGCCTGGTCGTCATTTCGTCAGAGGGCGTCAGAGAGAAGATGTTCAATTATTTCTTCACTGAAAAGCCGGGACATACCGAAGTCAGACCGCTGGAAAATGAAGAAAAAGAAGGCGAACTGCCGGAATTTGAGCTGGGATATGTGCCGGAAGGGTATGAGAAGATAAATGATGAGGATGTTTGGGACTACGGATATATCATCGACTATGGTAATGATAAGGAACAGTATATCAACTTTATGGTCACAAAGAGTGACGTATATAGCGCATCTTTTGACAATGACACCCTTAAACGGAAGGAAATCATGATTAACACATATCAGGCATATTTGTTTTATGATGATAAGTCGAGTGCTGTCATATGGCAGATTGGTGATTATGTGCTTGAACTTTTCACAGAGTCAAGTATTGATGTAGCGGTGAAGATGGCAGAAAATGTATATTTTAAAAATGATTAAAATATTTTGAAAAATCTGTCCCCAAAACCGATTTTGATTCGTTCTATATAGTGAAAAGCGAAACTAAGGAGGGAATGTTATTATGAGGAAAGCGGTTATTATTTTATCATTTGCACTCTGCCTGTTGTTTTCGACAATGACCGCATGGGCAGGCACAGATCTCACGACCAAAGAAGAACCTATAAATGGGTCTGAATATGTGACAGCTGAACGGATCGGAGTGACATTAGGTATATTAAATGGAAATGCAAGTTGTAAAACAACGATTAAATTAAAACCCGGTCAAGATGTTGACTACGCGCAGGTAACTGCCTACATAAAAAAGAGCACAGGATCAACGGTGAAAACATTTAATGAGAAAGTGTATCCGACAGCAGGAAGGATTACATGGAAGGATTCTCATAAGTTGGCTGCCAGAGGGACTTACTATCTTCAGGTAAACGTTAAATGCTATAGAAATGGAAAAAAGAGAGCCTTTCATAAAAACAAATCGATGTGGCGCATCAGAATAAGTATTTAAGAAAAACTCTTTCT
>URXI01000151.1 GCA_900551775.1 uncultured Eubacterium sp.
AGTCGTAGCCATTTATGGAGGACAGGATATAGAGAGACAGTTTAAGGCCTTGAAGGGAAAAGTATCCATCATTGTCGGGACGCCGGGCAGAGTGATGGACCACATGAGAAGAGGCACACTCAAGTTTGACAATTTAAAGATGTTGGTGCTGGACGAGGCGGACGAAATGCTCAACATGGGTTTCCGCGAAGATATTGAGACCATCTGCCGCGCGATGCCAGAGGAACGCCAGACGGCGATTTTCTCTGCAACTATGCCAAAAGAAATTTTGGAGATTACGCAGGAATATCAGAAAAACGCCAAGCTGGTCAAAGTCAAGCAGGAAGAGCTGACCATTCCGCTGGTAAAACAGGTGCATTATGTTGTAAAGGGCAGAGAAAAGGACGCCTCGCTCTGCAGGCTGCTTGATTATATGTCCCCCCAGAGGGCTTTGATCTTCTGCAACACGAAGAGGAAGGTGGATGAACTGACTCTGCTGTTGAAATCAAAGGGTTATGCGGCAGAAGCGCTTCACGGGGATCTGTCACAGCACCAGAGAGACCGCGTTATGAATCTGTTCAGAAACGGGAACCTGGAGCTTTTGCTGGCTACGGACGTTGCAGCAAGAGGCATTGACGTTGATGATGTGGATATGGTGTTTAACTACGATATGCCGCAGGACATGGAATATTATGTTCATCGAATCGGTCGTACAGGAAGAGCCGGCAAAAACGGCAAAGCGGTGTCTTTGATCACCAGCCGCGAGAAATACAAGATTGACTCCCTGGAAAACTACTGTAACACGGAGATCAAGCGAAAGGATATGCCGACGGCGAACAGCGCCATGACGGTAAAGGCCCATAAAAATGTAAAGGACGCCATGAATTATTGTCAGGATAAAGACCTGGTGCCTTACATGAAAATCGTCTATAAGCAATGTGTGGATGAGGAGATGGAACCGTTGATGGTAGCTGCGGCGTTCCTCAGACAGAGTTTGGGCGAAATCGAGGTAGAGCCGAAGCAGGAGAACAGAGTCGGCAGAGGACGCTCGGGCAAATCCGGCAAGGACGGCCGTCACGGAAAGAAGCCGGAAGTGCCTGGCGGACGCGGAGGGCGCGACAAGAAGAAAGGTAACAAGGATGGAAAGAGGACAAAGAGTTCAAGTAAAGATAGAGGATATGACGGAGGCAGGCCAAGGCGTAGGAAGAAGTAACGGTCTTGCTGTCTTTGTCAAAGGCGCAGTGATCGGGGACGTGGTCACTGCGGAACTGACCAAAGTGAAGAAAAACTACGCTTTTGGCCGCCTGCTCACCGTGGATGAGCCTTCTGCAGATCGAATCGAAGCTTTCTGTCCTTACTTTGGGCAGTGCGGCGGCTGCGCCTACGGCGAGCTTTCCTACGACGCCCAGCTTGCCCTGAAGGAAAAGCAGGTCAGAGATAAACTGATCCGCCTGGGCGGTGTTGCGGAGCTGGAGAAGAGCTTGGATACGGGAGAATCCCTTGGAACGGATGGAGTACCTGGAATAGATGAAAAATTTGATGCAGATGGAACGCCTGGTGTGCAAGAGACTTTTGCTGGAACAGAAGTCTCAGCAGGATCGGCCTCTGCGCAGACACCATGGTTACGTCCGATTATCGGCATGGAAGAGCCATTCCGCTATCGGAATAAGGCAACCATGCCCGTGTGGACTGGCGGCGTCATCACTCGCAAGGGCGGGATCTTGGAGAATTTAGGAACTCCCGCAGTGGGATTTTATCAGGCGAAGAGCCACGACGTGGTGGATTGCTACGACTGTTTTCTGCAGTCTGAACCCGCTATGGCGGCGGCAGAGGCACTGCGACAGTTCATGATTTCGGATAATATCACGGCCTACGACCCTAAGTGGGAAAAAGGCCTGCTGCGCCACCTGGTCGTCAAAACCGCCCGCGGTACCGGCGAGGTCATGGTGATTCTCGTCATCAACGGCAAAGGCATCCCCAACGCTGAAAAGCTGGTGGAGATGCTGGACGATGCGATTTATAATCTGCCGCCAAGTGAAGACGGCGTGGAATATAACCTGGAAAGCGTCATCCTCAATGTCAACAAAACCGAGGGCAAAGGCGGCAAAGGGAAGAAGGACCAAAAGGGCGGAAAGCCCAGCAAAGGTCAGGCTGTCAGCCGGGGACAGAGAGGCGGCAGTATCTTTGGAGCAGAGTGCATCACTTTGGCGGGAAAACCGACGATTCTTGAACAGGTCGGTGACCTGGAGTTTGAGATATCCCCATTGTCTTTCTACCAGGTAAATCCTGTGCAGATGGAAGCCCTCTATGACAAGGCAATCAAGTATGCGGATTTGTCTGGCGAAGAAACCGTGCTGGACTTGTACTGCGGCGTGGGAACGATTGGTTTGTTTGCTGCCCGGGAGATGGAAAGAAAACAGCAGGAGAGTGGCGCATCGGGCAGGAGAGTTGATGGCGAAATTGCTGGCTTGGATGCGGATGGGACAGCTGACTTGAATTCGGACGAGCATGGAGTAGTTTCGCAATCGAATGGCAATGATGAGTTTATGGAAGATGAACTGGCAGCGGGGAAAACGGCTGCTGTTATGAGCGAGGACAGTCTTGTTGCAGAGACAGAAACTGATGGGAATATTGAAAAATCCTCTGATTTTGTCGAAAATCGTCAAATGACGATGAATGCTGGCCGCGTAATTGGAATTGAATCAGTCAAAGAAGCCATGCTGGACGCTAACCGAAATGCAGTTATCAACGGCATCGTTAATGCCCGATATGTCTGCGGGAAGGCAGAAGAAGTGCTGCCGCAGATGGTGCGCAGAGGTGAGAAGGGTAGCTTGGGTGATAGCGAGAGTCTAACTGGATGTGGGGACATGGTTGAGGGTGTGGTTGCCGGTGCAAGTACCAAACCTGCAGTAAAGATTGATGACTCGCTGAAAATCGACCATGCAGATGTAGTGTTCCTGGATCCCCCAAGAGCAGGCTGTGACGAAAGATTGCTAGAGGCTGTGGTAGCTGCAGCACCGGAGCGCATCGTGTATGTGTCCTGTGACCCGGCGACACTGGCTAGAGATGTGAAGTATTTGACAGGGAATGGCTATGCGTTTGTGGAAGGGACGCCAGTGGACATGTTTCCGTGGACAGGGAGTGTGGAGACGGTTGTCCTGCTTTCCCACAGGAAGTAGACTGCACAATTGTCTTCACAAAATACCCCCCTCTTGCAAATTCAATAAGGAAGATAACAGATGATCTGTAAATGAAAGGATGGCTTTGATAAAGATGAATACGTCTTTTTATAATGAGATTAAAGAAATCTTAATTTCGGCAAGAAATAAAGTTTATCAAACTGCCAACTTTGCAATGGTAGAAGCATATTGGAATATTGGAAAATCAATCATTGAAGAACAAGGCGGTAACGAAAAAGCAGAATATGGGACGGGCTTGCTAAAAGAATTGTCAAAACAAATGACACAGGATTTTGGAAAAGGTTTCACTATTACCAACCTGAAATATATGCGACAATTTTATTTGACGTTTCCAAATGGTCACGCACTGCGTGACGAATTGAGCTGGACCCATTATCGCCTTTTGATGCGTGTGGAGAATGATATGGCAAGAGAGTTTTATATGCTAGAAGCTGTAAAATCTCAATGGAGTACCAGACAGCTTGAGCGTCAGATAAATTCTTTCTTTTATGAAAGGTTATTATCTAGTAAAAATAAAGAGCAAGTTGCAGAGGAAATACAGACATTAATGCCGGCGAAGAAACCAGAAGATGTAATCCGTGACCCATATGTGTTGGAATTTCTAGGATTGACATCTAATGATGATTTTTATGAAAGTGATTTAGAACAAGCGTTAATTACACATTTACAGAAGTTTCTTTTGGAACTTGGCAGAGGGTTTTCATTTGTTGCGA
Organism: uncultured Eubacterium sp.; assembly: GCA_900551775.1. Classification (GTDB taxonomy): domain Bacteria; phylum Bacillota; class Clostridia; order Peptostreptococcales; family Anaerovoracaceae; genus Senimuribacter. The sequence continues at coordinate 3,893 of URXI01000151.1, forward strand.
GGCAGAAGAGAATAACATTTGATGGACGTCATTTTAGAATTGATCTTGTATTTTATAATTACATTTTAAAATGTTTTGTTTTAATAGATTTAAAGGTTGGGGATTTAACACATCAGGATTTAGGGCAGATGCAGATGTATGTTCATTATTATGAACGGGAACTTATGAATGAAGGAGACAATCCGCCGATCGGTATTGTTTTGTGTGCAGATAAAAGTGAGTCTGTAGTCAAGTATACGTTACCTGAAAATGAAAAACAAATTTTTGCTTCAAAATATAAATTATATTTACCAAGCGAAGAAGAATTATTAAGAGAGCTGAATCAGGAATATCAAGCGTTGGAAGCTGGGAAAGCAGGGGAAAACATTGAGGATAAGAATGATCTTTGATTTTGCAACGAGGTAATATACAGTTGTAAAAATGTTCATGCGTATGGGAGCTATTGGATATGTATTGATTTATAACGCATGTGAAGACGGCGTGTCTTATGTCACAAATAAAAGACTGGAGGCGGGTGCACAAAGCCACATGTGGGTCTACAGGAGCGATATCTATGAAAAGCAACTTGTGGTCATCTATGACCATCACAAAACTAGGAGTGCCGATAACTCTGTCACATTCTTAGAAGGTTTTTTGGGGAACTCGTCAGCGATGGGTATGCAGCGTACCATTTATTTCTGTTGCCAAATGCTCTAAGTCTGGGAAGATATAACTTTCTGTTATACCACAAAGGGATAATTCGTAAAGCAATTCCTTTTTTCTATCATATGGTATGGTGATACGTTTTAAAATTGATTCATCACAAAAATCGACTAGTTTCCTTAATGAATTATGAACTGTAAATGCTCCAAATTGATTGTAAACTCTGCTATCAGCTTCCGTGGGATAACAAGCTGCAATTTTGTTAGTATGTGCAGACTGTTGGACTCAATTGGAGGAAAATGACAACAGATATTGCATCCGTTGTCGTGCTGTTCGTGCAGACAAAAAGGAACAGAGATTGGACCGTGTTCAGGACGGCGTAAAGGCTGCTGTCGGTGCAATAGCAGTTGGTGCTGCTGGACTTGCTAACGTTCAAAAGATGTGAATAAAGGCGCTAACGCAATGAAAGTGATAGGTGACACAGCGAAGAAGGCAATCAAAGTTATTCCTAAAAAATGAAGAACCGATTTATATAAATAGTTGAAATTGAACGTTAAGAGGGTTTGCTATGGAGCGTATAAATATTTTTTTATCATATTGCTGGGCGGATAATGAGTTGGCGAATCACATTTGTGACTACTCTAAAAATGATCCAAAGGTCGTAATACACAGAGACAACATCAAAATAGGAAAGTGGCGTAGTATAAAAGAGTACATGCAGTCTATTAACGATATGGACTATGCAATATTATTGATATCAGATGCCTATTTGAAGTCCGCAAATTGTATGTATGAAGTTTTGGAATTAATGCGAGACAGAGCTTATAGAGATAAAATTTTTCCAGCTATAACAATTGCATCAATATATGCTCCTGTCAACAGAGCAAGATACGTAAAGCATTGGGAAAATGAATCTGCCCAATTGGAAGAAACGTTAAAGGATATTAAGATTCAGAATTTGGGAAAGCTAAACGATGATTTAAAAAAGTATCAAAATATTACCTCGGGCATGGCAGAGTTTTTAGATGTGATCTCAGATATGAATAATCCTGAGATTCAAGAAGTAGCCCGGCTAGGTCAGCAAGAATGTATTGGGGTATCAGATTGCACTAGGACATTTGGTAGTGGTAATAATTCATGGAATGTTATGTATAATTCGAAAGTCATAGATGGAGAACTAAAACTGTATTCAATAATGTCACTTACGAATAGACAGGAATCAATGACGGCAGAGGAAGTAGTTGCGGATATTTGGGAAAATCATGTTCAAATATATTTGTAAAGATCATAGTTATATCATTATCTCGGCAGGGTGAAAAGTATACAGAAATTGTAAGAGAAATTTAATTTCCATCGAGAATTCTGTAGTTATTAACGTAATTGAGAAACAAGCTAAAGCTTGACTCGATGTTTTTACACATAGTTTGGAACTAATAGTTTGTTTAGAGCTGGAACTGATAGATTGGGTATAGTGAGAGGAGGTTGAATTATGGCTACATATGCATACAGAGACGATAGCAGAAAAACTATTATTTATGCAGCAAATGCTGTAACAGAAGATAGAGATGAAGTGTTCTTTTGCCCGAATCCTGATTGTACAGCGCATTTATATATATGTGCTATAGATGGAAGCAGAAAAGCTTATTTCAGAGCCTCTAGCCCAGAATTTCGTCATGTACCAAATTGTCCATTTGGAGCCAGTAATGATGAGTTTGACGCAGACCAATTTGATGAAACAAAGTTTGTATTTGAAAGTGCGGTTGACAGCCTTTGCACTGTAACTGCCGTTCAGAAAACTCGAGTAACGCCAGGTAAACACTGCAGGGGTGCAGTAAAAAAGCACCCACCTAGAACACTGCGACAAATTTATATGATGTGTAAAAGTTGTCCGGTGACAGAAACATATGGCGATAAAGAAATTGGCGAAATGCTCTTGGATGATAGAAGCGAATATAGATATCCAAAGGGATGTTTTGGTAATAGGATTATTGAGGCACGTGCAAAAGGAAAGCTATATAACAATATAAAGAAACAGATTTATTTAACCGCACCGATGAATAGTAACAAATATTCTTTTACTTTGCAGTTTACGGACAGCAAGACATATAACACAATTCGGAATGAAATATATAATAATAGGGATAAAATCATAGTAGTTGTGGGTAAGTGGGAATCATCAGGAACGTATAATCACTTTACAGCAAAAATCATCGGGCGGAAACAAATAACCGTAATAAAGTAAGGTCTTGTGGGGTTCCCATCTCCAAAAAATTCTAGATGGCGATACGGAATGGATCTAGCCATCGATACTAATACCAAGGGCGCAAGATATTTTGAAAACGGGCCAATGTATTGTAAAAATCCTCAGTTGTTTTTTGAACGTGCTAGAGTGCGTTTTTTCCGATATGAAGGCATAGAAGCCAAAGTTGGCGCTGCTATGAATGTCGTCAAAGACGTATTTTTGAAGGCCGTATTTTGGATTTGGTTGAAACCACAATTTGTATGGAAAGAGCTTATTGTTAATGCCATAGCACATCGGGATTACAGTATCAAAGGCACAGATATTCAAATTAAAATGTTCGACGATCACCTTACTGTGGAAGGCCCTGGTATGCTTCCAGGAATTGTTCGTTTGAGCAATATGAGAGAAATCCATTTTTCAAGAAACCCTAAAATTGTCGGATTGCTGCATGAATATGTACGTGAGTTTGGGAAGAATTTCACCCAAAATCATCTAAATCCCCTCATTCAAGCTGGGAGGTTAGTGATGACAATACCAGACAAGCCGAATAGTAAAAACCAAAAGTATGCAGCAAAGTGTGAAGGCTAAAGCGGAAAGCTTTAGACACGAATAGAAAAGAGAGATATTTGATGGCGGACAGACAAGTACTATGGGCAGAAGCCAAAAAGAAGTGCAGGCTTAATGCAGAAGAAGTGCAAATGGCAAAAGAGATGGGGTTGAACCCAAGGAGCCTGATTAAAAATATACCAGCTAAAAGTGAACAATGGAAAGCTCCTGTAAAAATATGGATTAGGGATATGTATGCAGAAAGATTTGGCAGAAGAAGTCCTGCGGTAAATAGCAAGAAAAAAGGTAGAAAAACCAGAGAGCAAGAACTGCCGTTCTGATCAAACAGAATTTTTTGTGATAGATAATAACAATATTTACAATCCACTAAGAAAGGAAACTAACATGGGTCTGATAGAAATGGCCAGCGGTAACTCCGTCTGGAGAGGAATGGACTATTATAACGAAAAAATGGTACGTTCATGGGGAAAAACGGGGGCGGATACTTATGATGGAATTGTTGCGGGAAGTGGAGGGAACACCTACGATGTGCATATAGACACAGCGCATCCTAGAAGGTCTACCTGCAATTGCCCATTTGCTAAAGACCGCAGAGTCATCTGCAAGCATATGATCGCTCTCTACTTTACCGCCGAACCGAAGGTTGCGAAAGACTTCCTAAAGCAAGTCGAAATCTGGGAGGCTGAGGAACGGGAAGAGGAACAGCAGCATTACGAAGATTTAAAGAAATATGTAAAGAGTCTTTCCAAGGCTGAACTTCAGGAGCGATTATTAGAGGCGATGGTTCAGATTGAAGAGCAAGAACGAAATCGATGGCGGTAAGCAGCACACTAATCGTACTTATTTTGGAGGAACAGCATGAACGAAATTATCCCGGGGCGTTATCGCCATTTCAAAGGCAACGAATACGAAGTATTATATCTTGCAAAGCACAGCGAGACACTGGAGCTGATGGTCGTTTACCGCGCTCTTTACGGAGAAAGGGGGATCTGGGTTCGACCGGCTGCCATGTGGAACGAGACGGTGAGCCGTGACGGCAAAATCTGCAAGAGGTTTACCTATATCGGGGATTAATTTTCGAAAAGTAAATCGCAGGACGATATCCCTCTTACCTAGCTTACATTAATCAAAAAATCCAGCCACTTGCGATAGCGGCTGGATTTTTTATTCAAGTCAATTTCGTATAAGTTGATTAGTCCGAGCCAGTTTCTCCTCGTCCAGGCTTGTCCCATCTAATCAAGTCAGCCCATCTAAGCTAGTTTTAACTCATCTCCGTCACTGTGCGATCTTCTCCTCCTGTTTTGCTTTCTCCAGCTTGATTTCTTTTGCAAAGAACATCAGCACGATGTAGAAGACGGTAATGGCGATCATCGCAACCATCAGCATGCGGTGATTCGTTCCGAAGAGTCCCGCAGCGCCAAGGAAGATGACGCCCGCCACGTTGCCCATGAACATGAGCAGGCCTTCAGAGGTTCCCTCCGAAGTCGGATAGCAGGATTCTGCGGCGAAGGTCAGGGTCAGAGGCGCGCCGCCTACGATGAAGAAACCGTAGAGCGCCGCGGCGACAGCCAGGCCGCCAAAGCCTTTCATGGCGAGGAAGAGGGCGAAGCCCACGCAGCCGATGATGTTGACGATGATCATATATGGCAGACGTTTATGCTGCTTATCCTTATCGGAAATCAGGGATATGATCAGGCTGCCGATGATGCCGATGCCCAGGATGATAACGCCGATGATGCCTACCTGCGTTGCGTCAACCCCTTCATTTGTCAGGTTGCGCAGAATCGGTTCGATCATGGTAAAGAAGGTGTTAAATACGCCGAACACGCAGAAAAACATTAATAATGCCAGGATGAAATTCTTCTTCTTCAAAGCGAACTTGATGCCTTCTTTGAAGTCTGAACGTCCGGCTTCTTCTTCCGGACATGGAGGTGTCGGCGGTTTTTCTTTGACAAAGATCAGGAATAAGATCGCGGAAACCACGCCGACCACGCCATAGATTAACAGCATGCTTTTGATGGACATGCCTGTCTCCAGCAATACCGGCGTCAGCAGCAATCCCACGCACATGCCGAAATAACTGCAGAGAAGCCCCACGCTGTTCGCCGTGGCTCTTTCTTTTTCAGGGAACCATTTACCGGCGACCAGTCCCGGCGAGTTCAGCAGGAACGG
>URXI01000152.1 GCA_900551775.1 uncultured Eubacterium sp.
CGGCGGTTTGCTCTCATATACAGTGTCGTAGAGCTCAGCCATCGTGACCGTTGGCAGATACGCCGGGTCGTTCATACGGCGTAATTTTCGGTATAGCTCCTGCAGATTTTCGTTGCTTTCGGCGCTGGGATTTGATATATTGTTGTTGCAAACATTTGAGAACTGCTGTCCCCCGTCTGCGCCAACAGACGGACTCGGGGCGGCATTTCTTTTTGTCTCAGGTGTCAAAAGTCTCACCACTTTCGCCGTAGCAGAGCTTCTTCTCAAAGTACCGCCTGCTCACTCTGCCCGAGATGGTCAGGTAGCCCTTCTCACGCAGTTCGGCATTGAGCCGCTGGATGAGCTTGTAGGCATAGGACTTTGAGACGCCAAGCTCTCGCGCCACATCGTCCACACGCATGAAACTGTGTTCGTTCAAATAATCTTCTCCTCCTTTTGAGTTTGGATTTCGGCATAATATCCCCTTATTTCATGTCGGATACTTTCTTGTCGCCTCCGATTTGCCCGGGCGAGATACCATTATGCTATATTAAACTTATTAGCTTAATTCACCGTACATTATACTATGCAAATATGCTTAAGTCAATCGAGTAAAGTTAAACAAAATAAATTAAGTTTCTATTGACAATACTAAACATATATGCTATATTCTCTGCAAAGAAACTGTTTGATTGGAGCGATTGCAATGGCGATAGGTGAACGCATACGGTACTTCCGCAACAAGCGCGGCTTGACTCAGAAGCAACTGGGTACGGCCGTGGGGTTTCCGGAGAAATCCGCGGACGTGAGGCTTGCCCAGTACGAGTCTGGGACGCGCTCGCCGAAGTCTGAGCTGACGAAGGCGCTTGCCGAGGTGCTGGACGTTTCTCCTGCGGCACTGTCCGTGCCAGACATCGACTCCTATGTAGGTCTTATGCATACGCTGTTCACGCTGGAGGACTTATACGGCCTGCGGATAAGCAGCGATGCCGGGGATATAACACTACGTATCGATTTGCGCGCCGGAAAAGACGCAGACAGACTCCATGAGATGCTTTGTGCCTGGGCAGAGCAGGCGGAGAAGCTCAAGGCTGGCGAGATAACACAAGACGTCTACGACGCCTGGCGCGACCACTATCCGCGACAGGACACGACGCAGAAGTGGTCGGGCGTGATCAGCAAGGAGCTGAGCGATATGCTGTTGGGCGGGGACAAATAAAAAAAGAGCTGACTGCTAGCATCAAATCAGTCAGCTCTTTTGTACAAACTTTATTTTGCTATACTCGCGGAATCCATGAATTGTGCTCATATCGTCAGAGAGATTGGCAACCGCTTAATTATCTCAATTTTACGTGCTGTTTCGTCGTAGATTGCGTCTCTAATATCAAAGCCTTTCAAGTCATAGCCAGCTTCCTTTATAGTTTTTAGAATCCTATATTTGTCTTCGAGTGATGTATTTATTCCAAAAATTACTCCTGTGAGGCATTCACGAGAATAGGGAATGAATTTAAAAGATTCACTATCTTCAAAGAAAGCGCCTGTAATCCTCAAACGGTATTCTTGCTCATAGTCCCATACAGTCATTTTGGTAAAATACGCTTTTAGATAATCGTTCCAATAAGTTTCACGCCAATTTTGATCATGATATACATTTAGAAAACGGCTTTTTATACCGTTGTATGAAACAAGCCATGAGCTAATCCACTCATATGTCAGTCCACCTAATGACTCAAAGAAATTTCGTTTAATTTTATTGTCGGTGTATTCTACAGGGGATACGTGCTCATTTGTGAAGTTTATGCCTTGACCCATTGAAGTGGTCATTAATCCCGCTTGTATTGGTATGCAATAATCGTTTCCATTATTTTTAGCCGAATAAATCAGGCAAACTCCTTTGTGATTACACGCATAATTTCCCCACATGACAGAGTTATTAGGAAAGGTCGAAAAGCAAACGACATAAGAGGGAGGAAATACAATCTCTTTTGCTCGTCGAACATAGAGTTCAGGAAAGTTCAGCCTGATTTTATTCCACTTTATACGTTGTGTATTATTACTGTCATCACGACTGAGTATGCTCAAGTCGGCATTTTCAATTGTATACCGTAATATTTGGTATGCATGGTTTGTTATCAAACTTAGCTGATCATCCAGAAATGACAAAATGAGAGGTTTTATCATCTCCGCTGTAATTATCTTAGGTTCAACTAAAGCAAGTTCATCCTTTTCAATAAGTTTCGTATCAATCATTCTTTTCCCACAAATATAGAATGCTTGCTCATGGACGAGTCGGAGAATGAGATTAAGTTGCGAACCAGAGACAATCAAGTTCAAGCTGGATAACTGTTCAATTATGTTGCGTACAAAATCAGTGTTTAGAAACTTCTCAGATACATAAATCAGTTCATCATGTATAGGTCGCTGACCCCAGGCGTTTATATTTAAAGGAACGGCATTTCTTGCAATCTGCGTTTCGTCGCCAGCTAATCTATAAATAGTTATACTCATATAGAGGCCAATTATGTAGTTTCTAAATAGGCCTGCCCATGCTGGCTCATCGCCTTGCCAATAGATGTCGACGTAACCTTCTATTGGGTCATTGAGCTCTGGAACCCCGCTAAACTTAAAAGTCCCTTTACTTATCTCGCTTAGCGCACTATCTATTGACCGGTAGTGATAAAGTTCCATATTATTGCCTTTCAAATGCTTGCACTGAGCTAGTATTTTTTAAACTGCCAACTTGTTGTGAGGATAGAGTTTGATTAATCCTAATATATTGTTGTAATATCTCTTCAACAGCTTTATCGCGCTCAATTGTATTATTCTTTGCTTGCTTTCTAAAGTTGACTATTAGAAGTACAATTCCTATAACCGCTGACAAAGAAAAAACTATCCATGCGATTTCGTTCACTGCTTCTGCTTTTATCGATCCCAAATTACGAAAATCTGAGGTCAATAATGTTAAAAATAATGTACCTGCTATTGATAAGAATACACCATAGAATTTGTGAAATTTTACAGCTTGAGCATCTTGCTGTGCACGCTCATAAGTGCGCAATAGAACATTATTAAGTTTTTCATCTGATAGGTGAATAACACTTTCTTTTACAACAATCCCAGGGTCGGCTTGGTTAATAATATTATTTGTCATTGCTATTTGCTCCCACATCCTTTAGTAACCCCAAACTTCCAAGCGCGAAAAACTCAATATGTCCACAGTTAGCGCAAACAAGCATACCTGATGGAATTGATGGTCCAATGTTGATGCTATTGGTTTCATCACCAATCAGAATTGAAGCAAACTTGTCAGTGGAAGTAAAGTTTTGTCCGCCACAATAAGGACATATTGGGACACCTCTCCCATGCATTTTGCGGTTCAGTGCATTAATAAAATTTTGAGGATTATACTTACTCATTTTTGAATTCCTTTCTTACTTAAGCCGCTCGCACAGCGGAAGCAGCTGTTCCAGTTTTTCTACAATGCGTTTTTGCTCGGCAAGGGGTGGGAGGGGGAATGCTATTTGAGACAGTATTTCTATATTAATGTTTTTTTGTGCTGTTGAACGAGACAGTTTATCAAGAATTGTTTTATAGCACATTAGTCCGTACATAAAAAACTCGTTCGACATAATAGGCTTATAGGCATTAAACCCCACTACACTATCTGGAAAACAAGAGTCAAAGTCTAAAATTGCAACGTCACCGATATTTGCTGCAATAGTAAGGCAAACTGTACCCGCTGGCCAGATTCTACTTTGCGCGACACCTTCTTGATTATACATGGTTGACCAACAAGAAATATGACCATTAGCTCTGGCAACGTCTCCAGTTTGAATAAATGGAAATGTTCCATTTATAAACAAATTTGGATCATTTCTTGGTCGTTTTTGAGATCGTCCTCGACTTAATTCACCAATTTGTTGCAGCCTTACCCACTTCCAACTCTCTGGAATATCAAATGGCTTCTCATCATCGGTGATTTCGGGCAGGGGCTTTTCCTTTTTGATCTTCTTTTCCGCAATCAGCCGCTGTTTTTCCTTTTGAATCTGGGCAAAGAGTTCCTCTGCGGTACCTTCTTCGGGGTGCTGTTCTACCAGCTTGCCCTGAATGGCGTGCTGCAAGAGGGATTTTTTCATATCCTCCGGGAAGCGGCTGTTGAACTGCTCCAGCTTGCTCCACGCCTGCTCGTAACGGTCGATATAGGGCAGCAGCTCCTCAATTTTGGCAACAATCCGCTTTTGCTCGGCAAGGGGGGGAAGAGGAACGACAAAATCAGTAATATATGATTCTTTTACATTGTTAATGTTTGTTCCCTGCGATAAATCTCGAATATGTTTTCGATAAAACTCGCTATCGAATAGGTATCGTATGTATTGAACCGCTGGCATATAAATCGGCCGACAAATTCGGAGAAATGCGCCAATCATTGTATTGGGATAGTCTTTATCAGCGTATGCAGCTTTTCCTATAACAGTTTTACTGCCTGTTGATGCGACAATTAGAATATCACCAAACCTTACTTGCTTTTCAGCATCGTTATAAATAGCAGGCAAAAACACGTCATCTTCAGCTAAAATGATCTTCATTGCCTGAATATTGCCGCCTCTTAAAATACGGATTCCTCTTGAACAAACATCGCCTTTTTTGTAAGAAACCCCTCCAATAACTCTAACCAATTCTCCGAGATGTACCCACTTCCAGCTCTCCGGAATATCAAAGGGCTTTTCGTCCTCGGTGATCTCAGACAGCGGCTTTTCCTTTTTGATTTTCTTCTCTGCAATCAGCCGCTGCTTTTCCTCCTGAATCCGTGAAAAAAGCTCCTCGGCTGTGCCTTCCTCGGGGCACTGCTCCACCAGCTTGCCCTGAATGGCAAGCTGCAAAATGCTATTCTTCAATTCCTGGGGAGTCATTCTGCCTTCCCTCCCAGCAGTTTCGTGATCTCAGCCAGCACTCTATCAATTTCCGCATTGAGCGACGCCCGCTGCTCCTCATACCGGTGAATCAGGTCCATCGGGGCCAGAATCTCTTCCTCCTCGTGGGGGTAGCCGCACTGGTCCAGATTGTAGCCCAGCTCCTCGGTGAGCTGCTGCACCGTGAACTTTTTCGCTTTGTCGAAGCCGTCCTCGCTGATCTCCTTGCGGTCATTCCACCAGTCCAGCACCGGCTGGAAATGCTCCAGCTTCATGGGCTTGGTTTTGGAAAAATGCTTGTACCCCTCCGGCATATCCAGACGATAGAACCAGGTCTCCTCAGTGGGGTGGGTGTTGTCAAAGAACAGGATATTGGTAGTGATGGAGGTATAGGGCGAGAACACACTGCCCGGTAGCCGGATAATGGTGTGGAGATTGAACTCCCGCAGCAGCTTCTTCTTGATATTAACCTTGGCATTGTCGGTGCCGAACAGGAAGCCGTCAGGCAATATTACCCCAGCGCGTCCGTTGTTTTTCTTTAACCGGTACATGATGACCGACATAAAGAGGTCGGCAGTCTCACTGCTGGCAAGATCATCCGGGAAATGATTTTTAACATCGGCTTTTTCGCTGCCGCCATAGGGAGGATTCATCAGAACCACATCGAATCGATCGTCATCGGTATAGTCCAGCACATCCCGCATCAGGGAATTTTCGTGATAAACGCGGGGAATATCCAGCCCGTGAAGCAGCAGATTGGTAATACACAGCATATAGGGAAACTGCTTTTTTTCGATGCCGTAGATGGAATTACTGTACTTTTCTGCGTCTGCGGTACTCTTGATACGCTTTTGCAGCTGATTGAGCCAGCTGATAATAAAGCCGCCCGTACCGCAGGCAAAGTCGGCCATAGTCTCGCCGATCTGAGGCTTTATCATCTGCGCCATGAAGTCGGTAACCGCGCGCGGCGTATAGAATTCACCGGCAGAACCGGCGCTTTGCAGTTCCTTAAGTATGGTCTCGTAAATTTCTCCGAAGGCGTGGCTCTCCTCATAGTCGCTGAAATCAATATCATCGATAACATTGATGACTTGACGCAGCAGGACGCCATCTTTCATGTATTGGTTGGCGTCAGAGAAGGTTGTCTGTACAATGGCTTTGCTGATAGGGGTAGTGGAATCAACCTTAATGCCGGGAATTAGAATTTTGCCTTCAACATCCTTCGCATCATTGCCTTTCAACACTGGGAACAGCGTATTGTTGACGAAATTCAGCAGCTTGTCCCCAGTTAGGGCAGTGCCGGATTTATCATCGTGAGCCCAGTTTCGCCAGCGACATGCCTCGGGAATGATAGATTGATAGGCCTCTTCCTCGAACTCCCAATCTTGTTCCTTCGCGTCGTATACCTTCAAAAACAGCATCCAAGCTATTTGTTCGATACGCTGCGCGTCGCCGTTGATGCCGGCATCATTGCGCATGATGTCTCGCAGCCGCTTTACAAACCCGGTTAAATTGCTCATTGTGATTTTTCCTCTTTATCTTCCATAGGTTTCGAACATATAATGTGCCCGCTCTTCTGTGAACTTCCATTCCTCAGGAATTTGATCTACAGTGCCGCTGCCGGCTGCGCGAGGGCCCCATTTGTGGTACTCATACAGTATCGTTTCACCGCGTCCACCTGCAGATGCATTCATCACTTCAGCGATATCGGCAGGGGAGGCCAGATACATACGAGGCATTTCGTCATCTGCTGTGCCTTGAAACTGCACCAAGCAAAAGATGGTCTTTTTATGGTGACTATCCAGCCACTTTCTAATGGCTTCGTGGTAATCGCAGCCTTTTTTATAGCTTTGGGTCAATCCCCATCCGCCATCCTGACTGCCTTTTACTGATATTTTCAGCATTTTATCACCAGAAGCGGCAATCAAATCGTACTCAGGCTGGTTTGCCCCATATTGAACAGATACGTCATATCTAAATCTTGCAAACTGGGCAGCAACAAACGCCTCAGCAGCAATTCCGACATGCCATGAGGACATTCTCTTCATCTTATCCAACCTCGTCTGCATAGATGGCCTGTTCCAGCTCCTGCACAGCTTTCAGATAGCCTTGCTTGCCGCCAAAATACCCGGCAATCTTTGCGGGCTTTCCTAGCTTAAGAAATGGATCAAGCTTTAATATTTCTGTCTTCTCAATCTCATAAATGCCGGTGTTCATATACTTATCCAGCAGAGCCTCAAGAACTTGCCGCGCGACGCCGCTGTACTTGCTAAAAAAGTCTCGCTTTTTAACGTTACTGGCTCGTTCTTTGCGTGTTAGTGGCTTCTTATCAAATGCCACGTGGCAGATGAAATCGAAGTCGTCCACTTCAGACATGTTCTGATCTGCTTTCAGAAGTTCCAGGTCAATGCCGCGGTCATGCAGCATGTCGCGGATTTGTTCTTTTTTGTCATGGGCAGACCACTGGCGGATAAAATTATCCAGCGATGCATACTCGCCGCGGATGTTTTCCTTGGTGTAGTCCACAATGCTTTCTTGACGCAGCAACTTTCCATTGGCATCATACACCGACACGGTTTTATGAATGATTTGGACTCTGCATCCGTTCTTGTCCACAATGGGCTTTCGCTTCGGCTCCGGCGACGGACTCAAGTCATCCTTGCCGTCTTTCTCTGGCGGCTCCTTGGGGTCGGCGGGTTTTGCCCCCGGTACGAATCCCTCGTTGATCTCAATAGGGCCATCCCAGTCAGGATCAGCAAACAGGCGAGTCACATTGCGAAAATCCATGACTACGAAGTGAGTTTTTCCCTCTTTTTCCCGAAGGCGGGTACCACGACCGATAATTTGCTTGAACTCGGTCATAGAACCAATCATCTCATCCAGCACAATCAATTTGGTCATTTTGCAGTCTGCGCCGGTGGACAGCAGCTTCGAAGTGGTGGCAATCACAGGATACGGCGATGAAACAGAGATAAAATACTTCAGCTTTGATTTGCCGTGGTCGTCTCCACCGGTAATGCGCACAACGTAGTCGGGATTTTTCTTCATCATATCTGAGTTGAGCTTTGCCAAGGCATCCCTCATACGCAAAGCGGCATCTTCAGTGGCACAAAATACTATTGTTTTTGCCATGCGGTCGGTGCTTTTCAGGTAATTGGTAATTTCCTTAGCCACTTGCTGAATACGATCTTCAATTATGATGTTATAGTCGTAATCGCTGTTGTTATATATGCGGTCAGGAATTTCTTCTCCGTTTATGTCCTTTTGACCTTTTCGTGGACGCCATCCTTCACCAATATCGGTCATGATATTGATTACTTTAAACGGCGCAAGGAAGCCGTCATCAATGCCTTCTTTAAGGCTGTATGTATAAACTGGGTCACCAAAATAGCTGAGGTTGGATATGTACTTTGTTTCCTTTGGGGTGGCGGTCATGCCAATCTGTGTTGCAGAGTTGAAATATTCAAGGATCCTGCGCCAGCGGCTTTCCTCCTTGGCAGACCCTCTGTGACACTCATCCACTATGATAAGGTCAAAGAAGTCTGGCGTAAACAACTCGCTGAAATGTTCCTGGTCGTCATCCCCAACTAGTTGCTGATACAAAGAAAAGTACACTTCGTGGGAAGTTATAGTGCTTTTATCGTCCTTAGCCACATTGATTTTGTGTATAACCTTTTCCAGAGGCGCAAAATCCTGCTGAATCGACTGATCCACCAAAATGTTGCGGTCAGCCAGATATAATACTTTGCGTTTTAAGCCACTTTTCAAAAGACGATACACGATTTGAAAGGCAGTATAGGTCTTGCCGGTTCCTGTTGCCATTACTAGAAGAATTCTCTGCTGACCTCTTGCTATTGCGTCAACGGTGCGGTTAATAGCAATACGCTGATAATAGCGTGGTGGGTAGGTGCTCTGGCTGGTATAATACGGCTGATCCAAGACCGTTTCCTGTTTGCTCGTCAATCCGGATTCCATTTTGTAACGGGCGACTAGCTCCTGCTCGGTTGGAAACTCATCAAGACCAAACTCTCGTTCCTGCCCGGTTAAAAAATCGTGCTCTGCAAAGCCATCTCCGTTGGAGCTGTATGCAAAGGGCAGATCAAGCATTTGTGCGTATGCTATTGCCTGCTGTAATCCGTATGAAATACTGTGGCTGTTGTCTTTCGCTTCTACGACTGCAATTGGGTTGTATGTACTCAGATAAAGAATGTAATCTGCCCGTTTAGGCTGTTCGCGAAACACAAGATTACCCTTCAAATTGATTTTGCCGTCAGTAATCTTTGTTTCCATAGTAATATGTTCACGATTCCATTTAGCAGTAATGGCAGGAGTTATGTACTGGAGCTTAATGTCCTCCTCTGTCATGGACCCTTTGGAAATAATATACATACAAGACACCCTTTTAAGAAATTAGGAGAAATCAGGTATAATTAAAATTATTATATCATAATGACGCGTAGCTGCAAGATGAACATAGGTGCAATAAACAGAAAGGCTCTGGAAATTTCCAGAGCCTTTCTGTTGCTAAATATCTAATTCGACCTAAACCATTCGAGTGACTTCTCATAACAGCTTCGGATGACAGGGACAATCATGGAGATGAAGTGGGTACAAACTATATA
>URXI01000153.1 GCA_900551775.1 uncultured Eubacterium sp.
TGGTCGTCGATGAAGCCTATGGAGATTATATGGCAAAGGAAAATTCCGCCATTAACCTGTTAGACGATTTTGATAACGTGGTGGTTTTGCGCACCTTTTCGAAGGGCTTCGGTCTTGCGGGCATGCGCGCAGGCTACATGTTTGCAAGCTGCGGCGAGCTGTCCGGGGCGCTGACAAAGGTGACCGACCCCTACAGTGTATGCGTTCTCTCCCGCCTCCTGGCACAGACGGCGTTAGGCAGCTTGGATTTTTTGCAGCAGGTAAACGAGAAGGCAAAGGAATTGAAAGGGAAGATTCTGGCGGAGAATTGGAAGAACCTGACCGTTTCCGCTACAGGAGAACAGGTGCCCATCATGCTGCTGAGTCACAGAAATTCTGCGGTGGATCTGGCGGCGGCGCTGGCACAGCGCGGCATCAAGGTCATCTCCGGACTGGAATTCAGCGGGCTTTCGAAAAACAGCGTCAGATTCCGCATCCCGCAGGAGAAGGATTTTGCGAAAGTGATAGAAGCGCTGCGGGAGGTCGACTGAATTAGCCCCTCGTTCAGTATATTGACTAGTATCAAAATAATGATATAATATTTGTATATAATAAGGGGGAATCATCATGCCTAAAATAAGACCGAGTGCAGATTTAAGAAATAAATATAGCGAGATATCAGACTTTTGCCATAAATATGGAGAACCAGTATATATTACAAAAAATGGAACTGGTGATTTGGCCGTCATGAGCATAGAGTCTTATGAAAAACTGATTGGGAAGTACCAGCTTTATCAAATGCTGGATGCCGGACTTGAAGATATCAGGAATGGAAAGACGCATCCAATGGAAGAAGTTTTTGATAGCTTAGAAGAGAGAATCAAACATGAGTTATAATGTGAATCTTTCGGATCTTGCCAAGAAAGATCTTGAGAACACGTCTGGGTGTCCAGAATTGTGCATGAACGCAGGCAATGGATGGATTTGCTTTAGAAAATATTTACCTGAGCCAGAAAAACTTGATGTAATTCTATAAGAATAAGTAGTATAATAACCTTATACATACGTAAGGAGGAATTAGAGAATGAAACTACTATTTGTCATTATATCCAAAGAGGATGTGGACCAGGTGATTTCTGGATTAAATAAAGATGGGTTCAGAGCGACGAAGATCGCTTCTTCCGGCGGCTTTCTCAAGAAGAAAAATGTGACTTTGATGATCGGTGTACAAGACGATCAGATGAATGCGGTCATCGATATCGTCAAGGGCATCTGCCACGAACGTCAGACTGTGGAAGTCAACATGCCGATCTTCTTCCCGAACGGAATGAACGAAGCCAGCTTTTCTGGCTATCCAGAGACAGTAGAAGTGGGCGGCGCCATCATCTTTGCCGTCGATGTATCTCATTATGAGAAAATCTAGCGGGTATAACGATTTAGAGGAGCGGACATTGTTTACGATGTCTGCTTTTTGTTAGTGATGTAATGAACAAGGGTTACGAAACACAAAATCTTGCCTAAGCAGTAGAATTAAGGTAAAATAAAGAGGATACAAGTATCAGTAAAAGCTGATTGTGGAATACTAGTAATGAATAAGATGCCGGAGGAGGCAGATATGTATATTAAATCCATGGAAATAAAGAATTTTCGATGCTTTGATGAGTTGAAGGTGGAATTCAATCCGGAGTACACGGTTTTGGTCGGTATTAACGGCGCCGGAAAATCCAGTCTGCTAGACGCAGCAGCTATAGCCTTAGGCAGCTATATTGCAGGGTTTGATGGAATTCCCTCCAATGGAATTCAACCGGATGATGCCTATCGCAAAATGTATGAGCTTGGCAGCAGAGTAGACTCCGAGCCTCAGTTTCCGGTGGAAATTAACGCTGTGTGCAATGTAGATGGTAACGATATCCGATGGAACCGCAGTTTGCAGAGGAAAGGCGGCAGAACCTTGATTACGAGTGCAAAAACAATTATGGATTATGGTGCCTCCCTGCAAAGAAAAGTGAGCGATGGCGATACAGATGCAATCCTTCCTGTAATCGCCTATTATGGAACGGATCGGCTGCATATGCAGAAAAAGAATAGAAGCGGAAACGAAGACTTTCAATTCTCTAGAACCAGTGGCTATTTGGACTGCCTGAATTCGGCATCTAGTGATAAGCTGATGATGAAGTGGTTTGAGCAGATGACCGCAATACAGCTTCAAGAGGGGATTGTGGTGCCTGAGCTTGCTGCCGTAAAAAGGGCAATGGGCAGATGCTATTCCGGCTCACACGACCTCGATCATACCGCAGAGTTTCAATACAAAATGAAAACGCACGAAGTGGAGATCACCTACACAAAAGGCGGAAAGACGGAACGACTCCCGATGAGAATGCTCAGTGACGGGCTGCGCAGCGCGATCAGTATGGCAGCCGATATCGCATACCGCATGGCGGTACTGAATCCACAGCTTCTGGACGGTGTTTTGGATCAAACGCCGGGGATTGTTTTAATCGATGAAGTGGATATGCACCTTCATCCAGAATGGCAGAAACGAATCATGAATGATTTGCATTATATTTTTCCGAAGGTGCAATTTATCGTCACAACACATGCGCCGAGTGTTTTAGCCAACGTCAAGGATGAGCATATATTGTTGCTAAATGATTATCAGGTGTATACACCGAATAATACCACCTATGGAAGAGACGTTGAGGCTATTTTAAGAGAAATCATGCAGGTGGAGATCCGTCCAAAGAAGATACTAGATTTGAAAGACAACTTTTACGATGCACTTGTGAAGGAAGATTATCCAGAGGCAGAGGGTTATTTGAATCAGATGGCAGATATCCTGGGCGAGAATGATGCGGATGTCGTCCAGGCGAGAATTTCTTATGATTTAGAACAGATTTAGTAAAGGTGATACCAATGATTTTGATTGAAAAAGGAGTCGAACCTGCAAGCCTGGTTCGTTATCGCAGGACACCTGGGGCTGATTTTGATGGTTTGGACAAGGCAGAGTTGAGAGAAAGGCTGCTGGAAGAACAGGGGCATTTGTGTGCGTATTGCATGCAGAGGATTCCTGTAAAAGGTATGATGAAAATTGAACACTATGAAAAAAGAACAGCAGAAAACCAATTGGCATACCAAAATTTGTTAGCCGTTTGCCCTGGAAATGAGAACGTTAAAAATAAAAAAGGGCGAGTTAATCCTGAGAGGTTCACTTGCGATACAAAAAAAGGTGATGCAGTTCTCCATATTAATCCACAGAAACAAAGTGATATAGATACAATTTCTTATAATAATGGTCGGATATGCTCCGACAATCCCCAGTATCAAGAAGATTTTGATCATATCCTGAACCTCAATGATGAGTTTGGCTTTCTGATCACCAATCGACAGAAAGCCATGCAGACCTTAGAAAACAAGCTTAGGAAAGTGGATAATCGGAAAGATGCGCTTCCGCTATTAAAGAAATGGAAGAAACATTACGACCAGAAAAGTACCGAATATGCGCCATACATAGGTATTATCAGGTGGTACATTGATAGACAGATAAGAAAACATACATAGATAAGTTTTCAAAGCAGTTAGCCTGGATTGGCTGGCTGTTTTTTGTTAGTGGCTCAACGAACAGCAGAACTTTTTTTGAAATACCCTATTGACCCTCACGGCGCGTCATAGATTAGAGTATTCTTATCAGGAACAAGGAGGAGGCAGACGGCGATGAAGACGGTAAAGGAGATATCGAAGATTACAGGCATCAGCGTGCGCACGCTGCACTATTATGATGAAATCGGACTATTAAAGCCAACCGATAAAAGTGAAGCGGGATACCGGCTTTATGACGATAAAGCACTGGAGACTTTGCAGCAGATATTGTATTTTCGTGAATTCGATATTCCCCTGAAAGAAATCAAAGCGGTCATGGAGAATCCTGCTCTTGAGAAAAATCAGATTCTGCGGATGCAGAGAAAAATGCTGGCTTCAAAAAAGGAGCGTCTGGAACGTCTGATTGCCAGCATTGACGAGATTCTGAAGGGAGAGAAGAAGATGGATTTCGAGGTATTTGGAAAAAGCGACATAGAAACGCTGTTCGAGCACACCCTTGAACATCTGCCAGAAGCTGCTCTCGATGCTGCCATCAAAGAGTTCGGCAGTGTGGACCAGTGGAGGGCGCATTATCTGGATAAGGCTTCACAGGAAACCATGCAGAGAGGGTATCAAAAATTAGTAGAATGGTATGGGAGCAAAGAGGCGGCCCTGGCGCCGCCGGACCAGGAATTGGTTCAGGCTTGCCAGAAGCGTCTGGACGGGGTTTTAGAAAAACTCAACGAAAAGCGAAAGAGGGGCTGCCCCTTAGATTCCTTTGAAGTGAGGGAATCGGTCGGAGAGTACGAATTTGTCATGAAGCGGCTCTACCAGATGGAAGCGAAAGAGGGAATGAAACAGCTCATGCTGTCTGTGGCAGATAGCTATAGACATGAGATGGTCATGCCCAAAACAGACGCCCAGTATGGAGAGGGTGCAGCGGAGTTTTTTGCCCAGGCGATAGAGTCATTCTATAGAAGAGATTGATCGATAAGGCAAAAAAAGATGAGAAAAGAAGCAGGTCAAAAGCGATTTGCTTCTTTTTTTCGTGCGATAGTACGCTATAAGGTTATAAATAATACTTTATAATTAGACTAATCAGGACGGAGAAAGTAGGTTATGATGAGGGTGTTAGGAGGTAATGTTAATGATGGATCAAAAGAAAAACAAAGAAATCCGTAGAATTCAGGAACTATGTGAGACAAGGGGGATCAGCATATATCGCTTATCACGTATGTCCGACATTCCGAACACAACGCTGACCAACATGATTAAAAAGGATACCATGCCTACGATTCCCACGATAGAAAAGATTTGCGGCGCCTTTGATATCACGCTGTCACAATTTTTTGCATCAGAAGATATTTATGGCGACCTGCTTACCTTGGAACAGAAGTATGTGCTGGAAATTTGGGAGAGCCTGGATGATCGAAGCAGAGAGCTGGCGAAGGTATACATGAAGGCCCTGAGCGACAAAAACAGTTAGTCTATCGTGATTAGCTGTTTTGTTTTTCTATTGTGATTTTCCGGGTTTTCACATATACTATAGGTATAGCAAAATTCAGGGGGTGCAAAGATGGACAGAAAAAAACTGACCTTAGGATATGATGATTTCAAGGAAGTCAGGATTAAAAATCTATATTATGTAGACAAGACGGATATGATCCGGGAATTCCTGGATTCCAGCGGCAAGGTGGTCCAGATTACCAGGCCGAGGCGCTTCGGCAAGACCCTGAACCTCTCCATGATCCGCAGGTTCTTCGAGGACGAGCGGACGTCCGATGGCGGGAAAATTGACAATGCGGACCTCTTTGACGACCTTGCCATCAGCAAAAGCGGGGAGTCGTATCTGCAGCACCGACAGAAATACCCGGTCATCAGCCTGTCCCTGAAAGAGGCAAAGCAGGAGAACTTTGACGACGCGTACCTGATGATCAGGAAACAGATCTCGGCAGAGTTCCGTCGCCATGGTTACGTTCTGCAGGGGAATGCCCTTATGGACAAGGAAAAGGAAGTCTACCGGCGGGTCATGGATTTGGAAGACGATGACGGACTCTATTTGGACGCGCTCCAGTTCCTGTCAAAGTGCCTTTACAGGTACCACGGGCAGAACGCCTATATCCTCATCGACGAGTATGACGTGCCCCTGGAGACCGCCTACGTCAAAGGCTTTTACGACAGGATGATCGGCTTCATCCGCTCCCTGTTCGGGTCGGCCCTGAAAGGGAACCCTTATTTGGAAAAGGGCATCATCACGGGGTGCCTGCGGATCAGCAGGGAGAGCATCTTCACGGGTCTGAACAACCTGGAGGTGCATTCGATACTGAGCAATTACTACAGCAGCAGCTTCGGCTTCACCGAAGGGGAGGTGCGGGAGATGCTGGCTTATTACGGTCTTGCAGACAGGTTCCCGGAAGTCAGGGAGTGGTACGACGGCTACCGGTTCGGGACATCGGAGATCTACAACCCGTGGAGCATCATCAGCTATGTCAAGAACGCCCTGGCAGCGGACTTCCTGCCGAGGCCCTACTGGTCCAACACCAGTTCCAACAGCATCGTGCGGGAGCTGGTGGAGGAGGCGGACGGGGAGACCCGAAAGGAGCTGGAGATGCTCATGGAGGGCGGCACCATCGAAAAGCCGGTCCACGAGGAGATCACCTATGGCGACGTCCATACATCAAAGGACAACCTGTGGAACTTTTTGTTCTTCACAGGATACCTGAAGGCAGAGGAAAAGCGCATGGAAGGGCTGGCACAGATTGAAGCAAAAAGGTATGGGGAGAACTTTCACAAGGAAGGTTACCCCATAGTCAGGAAATATGCGGTTTGCTTTTACCGCAAAGACTGTATGGTTATGGAAGGAGAACACATTGGAGTTTAATAAGAAAAATATCAAGACTTTTATACTGACCGCATTTGCCTGTATTCTGTTTTATTTGGGCATCAAAAACATCGGCCTGGTTGTCGAGGCGATCGGCGGGGTGCTGGGGCTGATGTTCCCATTTATTCTGGGAGCGGGCATCGCTTTTGTCATCAACGTGCCCATGACCAGGATCGAATACTGGATATTCCATCGGACGGACAAGCTGAAGTCCGGGCGGCGGCCGATTTCTTTTATCGTTACACTGGCAGTGGTGATCGGCGTCATCATCATCGCCATGTATATTGTTATTCCGCAGCTTGCTGAGACGATGATGAGTATTGCAAGAGAACTGCCGGGGGCATTTAATGCAGCGCAGGATTGGATTTTTTCCAAGATGAGCTATTGGAAGGCATTACAGGATTTGGCTGAACAGCTTTCCGTGGATTGGGCGGATATCATACGGAAGCTGTCCGCCTTCATGCAGCAGGCGGCGACCAGCATGGTCAACAGCGGTATCGGAGCGGTGACCAACATCATCGGCGCCATCGTCAACTTTTTCATCGGATTCGTCTTTGCCGTCTATCTGCTTATGGCAAAGGAAAAGCTGGCAGGACAGGGCAAGCAGATTCTCTTTGCGATTTTCAAAGAAGACACGGCGGAAAAGATTCTCTACGTCTGCACCCTTTCCAGCAGGACTTTTTCGAAGTTCATATCCGGGCAGTGCCTGGAAGCGTGCATCCTGGGCATGATGTTTTTTATCGTCATGAGTATCTTTCGGATGCCGTATGCCATGCTGATTTCAGTGCTGATCGCCTTTACGGCGCTGATTCCTATGGTAGGCGCTTTCATCGGATGTGCCATCGGCGCGTTGCTGATTTTGATGGTAAGCCCGTTCAAGGCGTTCATGTTCATCATCGTATTTTTAGTATTACAGCAGCTGGAGGGAAATCTGGTATATCCCCACGTGGTTGGAAATTCCGTGGGCCTGCCGTCCATCTGGGTTCTTGTTGCTATTACCATCGGCGGCAATCTGATGGGCGTCGTCGGCATGATTATCTTTATTCCGATCTGCTCCGTGCTATATGCACTGTTCAGACTTTTTGTCAAAGACAGGCTGAAGAAAAAAGGCGTGCCGAAAGAGAAGTGGGAAGAGAAGGCTGTATTTGAAGAGAGTGTCATGACTGGAGAGGAAGAATAAACGCTTCATGACTTTTGAAAGGAGTTCGCATCATTGATGGATCTTTACTTCCCCTGGGATTTGATGGAAACGTAAAGAACTATATCGAAAAGCGCAGAGCTCCCAAACACAGAAAACACATCGCGAAGCTCCTGCACCAATTAAATGCTGATAATATCGACGGCTATATCAAGGTGTGTAATGCGGCCTCCCTGACAGATACATTCTGGATATTTTCAGAGGGAAACCCATTGACCTGGGATCAAGTGTCTCTTTAGATGAAAGGGAAGTATTCGCTGAATATTACAGTTCTCAGATTGTGAGCAAAATATGTACACACGTCATTTGGGGAATTTCGGATACTTATTTGATAACGAGACTTTGGAGCCTCTGCAGATGGCGCCGGTTTTTGATTTTAACCGCGCAATGCTCTTTAATTTGACTGATGACCAATTTCAACGTGACGACATGGACGATTTATTTGCGCAGCCTTGCACGGACGGTGGATTTGTGCCTAATGCAAAATCCGTATTGACTGATGAAATCCGGGCAGAGCTGAAAAATCTACAGGGCTTCACTTTCCAACGTTCAGAGGTGGTAAATTGGTCTGATGCCAGACTAAATAAATATGAAGCGTTTATTGATTCTCAGATCAACAGGATTCTTGGTCAGACGAAAATCATCATTCATGATGCTCCTGTGTTATAGTAAACAAAAAAGTCCCCTGTGGGACTTTTTTTGATTATACAAACACGTACTGTACCAGCGCCATGTAGCAGGCGGTACCGCCCAGAATGCTGAGCAGGTTGTTCCGCTTCCAGACGTGGAGTAATGCCACGACGACAACCGCGATGAACTGGGGCGCGAAGCCGCTGAGGGCATCAAAGGTGGTATTTTTCAAGCAGTAGATGACCAGGATGGCGATGACGGAGAGAGGCAGCAGATCGCCCAGCCGTCTGCTCATGTGGGAGGGTTCCCCCTTGCGGCCGAAGACCACAAAGGGAAACAGCCTGGTAAAAAAAGTGAACAGGGCTACGAGCAGTACGATGATCAAAGTGTAAGTTATTCCTGACATGATTCTTCCGCCTCCTTTTCCGTTTTTACGGTCCATCCTGCCAGCAATGCCACCGCCAGGATCAGCGACGGCAGAACAAAACTGCCCGGGCCGAAGATGACCAGGCAGACGATGCCTGAGAAGAGACCGATGTAGGTGGGAATATGAGAGTCAGCGGCAAGCCACTGTTCCGTAAAGATGACGACGAAGAGGGCCGTCATGGCAAAGTCGATGCCTGTCGTATCAAAGGGAATGATGTTTCCCAGCAGGTTGCCTGTGACGCTGCCGATGATCCAGTAGCACTGGTTCATGCAGGACATGAGGACCATCGCCTTGTTCTGGTTGATGGAGGACGGGAATCTGGTGCCGCAGAACAGAGAATAGGTTTCGTCTGTCAGCGAAAAAATCATATAGGGACGGGCTTTGCCCATGGTCTTGAATCGTTCGATAAATGAGATGCCGTAAAACATGTGCCGGCTGTTGACGGACAGGGTCATCAAAATCACAGACAGCAGAGAAATGCCGCCGCCTAAAAATGTCACCATGACAAACTGCATGGAGCCGGCATAGACGAAGACGCTGGTCAGAAGCGCCCAGGGCCAGTCAAAGCCGGCCTGCTGCAGCAGAATGCCGAAGGCGATGCCCAGGGTAATGTAGCCTAGCAAGATAGGGATGGTGTGTTTAAATGCAAATTTCAGTTCTTTCATGTGCGATCTCCCTTACAAAATGTCTAACCTATACAATAAAGAAGATTTTGCAAAATGTCAACAAAAATGGGACAAAAAACAGGCGAGGCATAT